>JAEEXS010000007.1 GCA_016287855.1 Clostridia bacterium | reverse complement strand
TATCGGGAGATTCGCTAATCTTGTTCCAGAGTTTTTTTACTTCTTCTGTGGGCTTGCCATAGGCTTCAATCATAGTGTCGTCCATGTCTGTAACGAGGTAATGGAGATACTGCACAGGATTACACCTCCAATCTGTTAAACGTCCGTTCCTAAAAAAGAATAGGAACCTCTAATATGCTTAAATACAATAGAATTATATAAATACAAAAAAATACTGTCAACTGTAAAAAAAGTGGAAAAAATATTGACAATTAAGCAAAAGAGAAATATAATAATAAAGTCATGCACCATTAGCTCAGTTGGTAGAGCAACTGACTCTTAATCAGTGGGTCCCCGGTTCGAGCCCGTGATGGTGCACCATAAAAAGAGACTTCCGAGATTTTCGGAAGTCTTTTTTGCATGATTTTGAAAATTAGCAGTCCCTATATTATAGCTTAATTAATCAATAACTGGTTGAATTTGTATGCCATCTAGTGCCTTTTCTAAAGTTTCAACAACTTTTTCAGAATTAAAACTTAGTGAATTAGGCTTTTTATCTGGTGCATCTTGATTAAATGGTACAAAATAAAAATTCTTCGAAGCAAGTAGATACCCTATATTTTTCGCACTCATACCGAGAGCATCATTAGTAGATAGGGCAATAACTACAGGCTTTCCATTTCTTAAATGTGATTTTGTTGCCATCAGTACTGCATTATCTGTTATTGCATAAGCAAGCTTGGCAATAGTATTTCCAGTACAAGGGAGAATTAGCATTATATCAATCATATTGTTTGGACCGATTGGCTCGGCTTCAACTATATTAAGAATAGGCTTATTACCTGTTAATTCAGTTATATTTTTTATAAACTCTTCAGAATTATTAAATCTTGTATCATATGTTTGGGCGGTAGAAGTAAATATTGGTAATATTTCCGCGCCCTCACTTTTAATTTCTTTTATTATATTAGGCAGTTTTGGAAAGTTACAGAAGGAACCTGTTATTCCAAGCCCTATTTTTTTGCCATTTAATTTCATAACAATCCTTCTTTCATATTCTCCTAATTCAATATATGAAATATAAGACAATATGGTGCTAGTAAAAGTTGACAGTATTTGGAGAAAGTAGTAGAATTAGCTTGGAAAATTTTGCGAAGGAATGAAAACTATGTATAAAGAATTTGAAATTAGTGAAGATGTTATAAATACTTCAAATATTGTATTAAATAAAATAAAAGATCAATTTGAACATATAGAAAAAATGGCAGAGTATAATCAATTAAAGGTATTATCTGCTTTTAGAAAAAATAAAATAGCTGAGGCTCATTTTTATGGTACTACTGGTTATGGATATAACGACTTGGGCAGAGAGGCTATTGAAAAGGTTTATGCAGATATTTTTGGCGTAGAAGACGCTTTAGTAAGAGTTCAATTTGTTTCTGGAACTCATGCTATTTCTACTTGCCTTTTTGGTATATTAAGACCTGGAGATACTTTACTGGCAATATCTGGCGAGCCATACGATACATTGGGTAATACTATAAGAGGCGAAGGAATGGGTTCGCTTAAAGATTTCGGAGTTAATTATAAAGCAATAGATTTAGATGAAGAGTTTAATATTAAATTAGATGAAGTATTAGATTATATATCTAAAAATAATGTAAAGATGATAGAAATACAACGCTCTAAAGGTTATGGATGGAGAAAAACTTTTTCCGCGGAATATATAAATTCCGTAATTAAAGAAATACATAGTAGCTTCCCAGATGTGGTTTGTTTTGTAGATAATTGCTATGGAGAGTTTGTTGATGAAGTAGAACCATATGAAGCTGATTTAATTGCAGGTTCACTCATAAAGAACTTAGGCGCCGGAATCGCTCCTAATGGGGCGTATGTTGTAGGAAAGACTAAGTATGTTGATTTAGTTGCTCAAAGATTAACTTGTCCTGGAATTGGAAAAGAGTGTGGAGCAACTTTAGGGTTTAATAAATTAGTTTTACAAGGACTATTTTTGGCACCGCATGTAGTGGCTCAAGCATTAAAAACATCTATCTTTTGTGCGGGGTTATTAGAGGAATATGGTTTTACAGCAGAACCAGCTTCAAATGAGATACGTCATGATATTATTCAATCAGTAAAAATAGGGGATAAAGATAAATTAATAAAATTCTGTCAAGGACTACAAAGTGCTTCACCTATAGATTCGTATGTAGTTCCGGTACCATGGGCTATGCCAGGGTACAAAGACGAAGTTATAATGGCTGCTGGTACTTTTAATCAAGGCTCTTCGATAGAACTTAGTGCGGATGCACCTATACGAGAACCATATATTGTATATATGCAAGGTGGACTTACTTTTGAGTCTGGTAAAATTGGTATTATGAAAGCAGTTAGCGATATGTTAAAATAAGTTAAGAAAGGAGTGTATAGTGATGGCAAGAAAGATTTTGGTTGTTGATGATGAGAAGCCAATTGTAGATTTAATTAGTTTTAACTTAAAAAAAGAAGGCCATGAAGTTATTGAGGCTTATGACGGAGAAACAGCATATAATATGGCTTTAAGTGAAAAACCAGATGTTATTTTGTTAGATGTTATGCTTCCTAAGATGGATGGGTTTACTGTATGTAGAAAGTTACGTGAAAAAATTTCTACACCTATAATAATGATAACAGCAAAAGAAGAAGAGGTAGATAAGGTCCTAGGCTTAGAGCTTGGTGCAGATGATTATATGACAAAACCTTTTGGAATAAGAGAGTTACTTGCTAGAGTTAAAGCTAACTTAAGAAGAAGCGAGATAACTGAAACTCAAGCAGATACCCAAGAAGCACAAGATGAAATGAAGATAGGAGATTTAGCGATAAACTTTACAAGATATGAAGTATCTAAGAATAATCAAGTAATAGATCTTACTCTAAGAGAGTTTGAATTATTAAAGTTTTTAGCAAATTATTCAGGACAAGTTTTTTCGAGAGAAGCTTTGCTTGAAAAAGTTTGGGGATATGAATATTACGGTGATATGAGAACAGTAGACGTTACAATAAGAAGACTTAGAGAAAAAATAGAAAATAATGCAGCTGAACCGGAATATATTTTAACAAAACGTGGTGTTGGTTATTACTTTAAAAAATAAATTCACGGAGGTGGCACTTTGAAATTCTTTAGAAGACTTCAATGGCGACTCATGGCAGTTATGTTTTTATTTATTATCTGCCTTATGATAATGGTTGGAACTATTTTGATTTCAACAATAGAAGATACATATTCAAATGGTTTTGCTGCAGATATGCAACAATTCGAGAATGATTTGGTAAAATCAGATATTATATCTGATGATATACTTATTGATGATGAAACTGAATATGCAAATCAATTATTTAGAGTATTTAAGATGTATTTCCAAATAGATGATACAACCAAAAAAGGTTATTTATTATCTCCAGTTGGAGATATAATACTTCCAGAAAATAAGAGTTTATTATCTGAACCAATTGAAATAACAGACAATATTATTTTGGCGATGAGTGGGAATATTGGAAATAATAGTACAATAGATAAGGATTATTTTGATTATGCTAAGCCTGTTATAATAAAAGGCGAAGTGAAATATATTTGTTATTTAAAGCAAGGAAAAGATACAATAAACGAGATTATTGCTTCACTAAAGAAAAGTATAGTCTATGTTGTTGTAGTAGCTTTGCTTGTTTCGATGTTTGTTAGTTTCATTTTGGCAAAAGCAATAACAATACCTGTAGATAAACTTACCAAAAGTGCTGAAAAAATGGCAAACGGAGACTTTTCTTTAATAAAAGAGCCTAAATCTGGAGATGAAATTTCACTTCTTGCAAGTAAGTTCAATTACATGGGCGGAAGGCTAAAAACTACGTTAAATGAAATATCTCAAGAAAAAGGAAAGCTTGAGGCATTACTTCAAAATATGAGCGATGGAGTTATTGCGTTTGACGAAAATGGCGAGTTAATCCATGCGAACCCGTCAGGCCAAGAATTTTTAAGTATTTCCGGCGAAACAATGAAATTTAACGAGATTTTCTCTAATATTGGCATAAATGTTTCTTTTGAAGACATTATGCATGCAAATCAAGGAAGTTCTATTAGTCAGAAATTTGAAGTTAATGATAAATTCTTAAATTTATTGTTTGCGAGAGTTTTTGGTGGTAATAATGATAGTATTACGGGTATAATAGTTGTTATCCAGGATGTAACAGAACAAGAAAACCTAGAAAAAATGAGAAAGGAATTTGTTGCAAACGTTTCTCATGAGTTAAAAACACCAATAACATCTATTAGAGGATATTCTGAAACATTACTTGAAGATAAGGAAATAGATAAAGAAACATCGTCTAAGTTCTTAGAGGTTATAAATAAAGAAGCTGAGAGAATGGCAAGATTAGTTAGCGACTTACTTAAACTTTCTAAGATGGATTTCCAAAATAATGTTGTTAATCGAGCTTCCTTTAATGTGGTAAAAATGGCATCAAATTGTATAGATAAAATAATTATTGAAGCTGAAAAGAAGCAGCAAGAATTAGTTTTATTTAATGATGACGAAGAAATATTTGCTTATGCAAACGAATCAGATATTGACCAGGTATTACTAAATATAATTTCTAATGCTATAAAATACACTCCTGAAAAGGGAAAAATTGCTGTTAAAGTCGAGCAAATTGGAGACAATGTTGAAATACTAGTCAAAGATAATGGTATTGGAATTCCTAAAGAGGACTTGCCAAGGATATTTGAGAGATTTTACAGAGTAGATAAAGCGAGAAGCAGAGAGATGGGTGGAACTGGTCTTGGATTATCTATTGCAAAAACTATGATTGACGCAAATGGTGGTACAATTAAAATAGATAGTGATGTAGGAAAGGGTACAGAAGTTAGAATAAGACTTAGAATTTCTAATTAAAATGATTGAAAGGGAATTATTATGAAGACATTAGCTATTGATACATCAAATAAAGTAGCATCTGTTTCTATTTTTGAAGATAGAGAACTTATAAAAGAAAAGATTTCAGATGAAGAAAAGACTCATTCTGAAAAGCTTTTGCCTATGCTAGATGAATTGTTAAAAGGAGAAAACATATCTATAGACAATATAGATATGTTTGTGGTGTCCGTAGGTCCGGGTTCTTTTACAGGAATACGAATAGGAGTAGCAACAGTAAAAGGTATGGCCCAGGCATTAAATAAAAAGGTAATACCGGTTACTTCTTTAGAAGGCTTAATTCAAATGGCAGATAGCAATAATGTTTGCGCTATAATTAATGCAAGACATGGGAATGTTTATGCCCAAATAAAGCATAATGGAGAGCTGTTGGATGCAGATTGTTATGAAATTAATGAGGTAATAGACAAATTAAAAGAAATTGGAGAAAAATTTATCATAGTGGGGGATGCAACAGAGGAATTTTGTGATTTATTAAAAGAAAAAATAAATTGTGAAATTTTTGAGAAAAAAATAGAGTTGAGTTCTGATATTGGAAAATATGCATTAAATAGGTATTTCAAAGATGAAAATGTTGCAAAAATTCCACATGAAATTTTGCCAATTTATCTAAGAAAAGCTCAACCAGAACGCGAGGTTTAAAAAAATATGCAAAAAATTGTTATAGAAAGAATGACAATTGACGATATAGAGAATGTAGTAGTGGTAGAAAATGAATGCTTTTCTATCCCGTGGTCTAAAAACTCCTTTATTAGAGAATTAACTGAAAATGAAATAGCTTTATATTTAGTAGCAAAAGTTGAAAACGTAGCAGTCGGATATATAGGTGTCTGGAGGATTCAAAACGAAGGACATATAACTAATATTGCAGTTCATCCTGATTATAGAGGTCAGGGAATTGGTAGTATGTTAGTTTCCGAACTGCTTTCTTTGTGTAGCGAGGAGGGAATTAACGCATTTACTTTAGAAGTAAGGCGTAGCAATGTTATTGCACAAAATTTATATAAGAAGTTCCAATTTGCAGAATGTGGTACTAGAAAAGGATATTATGCAGATACAAATGAAGATGCTATTATAATGTGGCGAATGGAAACAAAAGATGGAGGATGAGAGTTTTGAAAGAACTAAATTATGATGAGCTGAAATTTTTTTGCGATGAGAAAATTTTTAAGTTTAAAGATACAAGGGAGGTTTCACCATCAAGAGAAATAATTGGTCAAGGTAAGACGGCTAAAGCTTTTGAATTTGGACTTAATATCGACGCAAAAGGATATCACATATATCTTTCAGGTTCAACAGGAACTGGGAAGACGAGTTTTGCTAAAGAATTCGTGAAAAAATATGCAAAGAAGAAAGAAGCTCCAAATGATTGGGTTTATGTATATAACTTTGATGATCCAAATCAACCTCTTGCAATATCGCTTCCTGCTGGGAAAGGAAAAGAATTCGCAGCGGATATGGATGAGTTCGTAAAAGATATTTCTGCTGAACTTCCTAAAGCTTTTGATAATAGCGATTATGAAAATGAAAAGAATAGAATTTTACAAGAGTTTCAAGATCAAAGAACGGAATTAGTTGAGAAACTTAATATTATAGCTGAAAAGCAAGGTTTTAAGGTTAAAACCACACCAAACGGAATATATTTCTTACCTATAATAAATGGTCAAGCTTTAACTGAAGAAGAGTTTAACGATTTAGATGATCAAGTAAAAAACAAGATTATGGCTAAATCTGGAAAAGTCCAACTTAAAACAATGGAAACTATCCGTAAGATAAAAGAACTAGAAAAAGAAACTGAAGATAGTATAGAAGAGTGGGAAAATCAAACAGCATTATTTGCAGTAGGAGTTCATATAGATGATTTAATGATTAAATACAAAGAATACCCTAAGATAGTTAACTATTTATATGAAGTTCAAAACGATATTTTGGCGAATATAGATAAGTTTGAAGAAGAAGATATCCCAGAAGAAGCTCAAATGTTTCTTCAAAATGTACTAAAAAAAGAGAATGATTCTCCAGTTAAGAATTATAAAGTAAATTTATTCGTAGATAACTCTAAAACAAAAGGTGCGCCAATAGTTGTAGATTACAATCCTACATTCCATAATTTAGTAGGAAAAACTGAATATGATAATGAATTTGGTGCGATGACAACTGATTTTACAAAGATTAAATCTGGATTACTTCATAAAGCTAACGGCGGATATTTGATTTTACAAGTAAAAGATGTTTTATTAAATCCAATGTCTTGGGAAGCATTAAAGCGTTGTTTAAGAACTGGAGAAATCCTTATTGAAAATATGAAAGATCAACTTACAGTTGTTCCTGTTTCTGGATTAAAACCTGAAGCAATACCGCTTAATATTAAAGTAATACTTGTTGGTACGCCTGATATTTACCATTTACTTTGGGAAGCAGATGATGATTTTACAAAATTATTTAAGGTTAAAGTAGAATTTGAAGAGGAAATGGATAATACGGTAGCGAATTTGAAAAGGCTAGCAGCATTCGTTAGTGCATTTTGTGAAAAAGATAAGACCTTACCGTTTGATCCGAGTGGAGTTGCCGCGATTGCCGAGTGTGCTTCACAAATTGCAGATGATCAAAAGAAATTATCTACTAAGTTTACTGATTTGATTCAAATTTTAACCGAGTCTGCCACATGGGCAATGCAAGACAAAGCCGAAAAAGTTTCTGCTTGCCATGTAAAAAAAGCAATGATTGAAAAATTAAATCGAGTAAATAACTATGATAAGAGAATGCAAGAAATGATACTAGATAATACTATAATGGTAGATACTACAGGAAAGGCGGTTGGACAAATAAATGGATTATCAGTTCTTGATCTTGGAGATTGCATGTTTGGGAAACCATCTAAAATTACTGCTAACACTTTTATTGGAAAATCTGGGATTGTAAATATTGAGCGTGAAGCAGATATGAGTGGTACGACCCATACAAAAGGTGTCCTAATTTTAAGTGCTTATATTGGTGAAAAATATGCTCAAGATTTACCTTTAGCTCTTACAGCAAGTTTATGTTTTGAACAATTATATGGTGGAGTAGATGGAGATAGTGCTTCTAGTACAGAAATATATGCTATTTTATCTAGCTTATCTGGAGCACCTATAAATCAAGGAATTGCAGTTACAGGTTCCGTTAACCAAAAAGGTGAAATTCAACCAATAGGCGGTGCAACTCATAAAATTGAAGGATTCTTTGATGTTTGTAAAGCTAGAAAATTAACTGGAGAGCAAGGAGTTATCATTCCTATCCAAAACGTTAAGAATCTACATTTGAAAGATGAAGTTATTGAAGCTGTAAAAGCTGGTAAATTCCACATTTGGCCTGTAAAAACTATAGATGAAGGAATTGAAATTTTAACGGGTATTCCTGCTGGAAAGAAGAAGAAAGATGGGACTTATCCGAAAGGAACAATTAATGCTATGGCTTATGATAAATTAAGACAATATGCTTTAACAGTTGTTAATTTTGGAAAAGAAGAAGCTGGAGTAACAAAATATTAAGATTAAGAGAAAGAGTAGAAAATTCTAAAAAGATTTTCTACTCTTTATTAATTGGGTTATATACTTGCTGTTGCTCTAGTTGCTTCATTTCTCTAGCTTCTATTAAATTGGTGGGGGCATAGAGATAAGTAACTATATATGACTTGGAGTTATTTAGTTGGGAATCAATGGTAAGGGATAAATAGTCGCTACGGTTTAGTAAGTTTATGATCCCATAGGTTGAAGCTCCGAAATAATCCCACTCATTAGGTTTACCAGAATGAGATATGAAAACTTTTAACTTGCAATTTGCCCCAAGGGTAAACGGTCCAAAGAGTTTTAGGGCAACGGTTTTCAATACGGTCAGTTGCGGAAGAAAAAGTCTTATAAAGCAGTTTTGGTTGTTTAACTCTTCGAGAAGTTTCTTTTCATTGTCCTTTCGAGTGGAATTTGCGAGACACAAGCTGGGAATAAGCGAGAACAAGACTAATATACCTACAACACCTACAAAAAATAACAATATGGCAGTAAGGACATGGCTAAAGAAACCATCCATTTTTTATACACCTCCATTATTTTAACGACTGAAACCAGGTAATTACCATGTTCTAAACATATTGCACTTCTACGCTGATATTATATCATCTTGATATGTGAAACACAAGAAAAATTAATTGACTTTGAACCTAAAATGATATAAAATGTTTCCTAGATATTGACAGTAGATTGTGCTTTTTTAGGCGTATTTGCGTTAATAATTAGGAAAACTAAATTGATTTTAGTCCTCCTATATAGAGTAACGTTAATTAAAAAGGGGGAATTATACATGGATAAAAAATACTATATTACAACACCGATTTATTATCCTAGTGGCTCTTTACACATAGGTCATTGTTATTGCACTGTTGCAGCTGATAGTATTGCTAGATATAAAAGACTTCGTGGCTATGATGTTAAATTTTTAACAGGAACAGATGAGCATGGTCAGAAAATCGAAGAAAAGGCAAAAGCTGCTGGAGTTACTCCAATTGAGTATGTAGATAATATTGTTACTGGTATAAAACAACTTTGGAAGGACTTAAAGATAACGAATGATGATTTTATAAGAACTACTGAAGAACGCCATGAAAAGATAGTTCAAAAGATTTTTACCAAATTATATGAGCAAGGAGATATTTATAAAGGGGAATATGAAGGTAAATATTGTACCCCTTGTGAATCTTTTTGGACCGAAACTCAGTTGGTTGATGGAAAATGCCCTGATTGTGGTAGAGAAGTAAAGTTAGTTAAAGAAGAGAGTTATTTCTTTAAATTATCTAAATATCAAGATAGATTACTTAAATATATTGAAGAGCATCCTGACTTTATTCAACCAGAATCAAGAAAAAATGAAATGATTAATAATTTTATTAAGCCAGGTTTAGAAGATTTGTGCGTTTCTAGGACTAGCTTTTCTTGGGGTATCCCAGTTACTTTTGATCCTAAACATGTTATATATGTATGGCTTGACGCACTTACTAACTATATTACAGCTTTAGGCTATCTAAGCGACAACGATGAAGAATTTAAAAAATATTGGCCAGCAGATTTGCACTTAGTTGGTAAGGAGATAGTTAGATTCCATACTATTATTTGGCCTATTATGCTTATGGCTTTAGATTTACCTATTCCAAAACAAGTTTTTGGACATGGGTGGCTTGTTATAGGTAATGGTCAAAAGATAGGAAAGTCTTTCGGAAACTATGTTCCGCCTCAAGAATATATAGAGAAATATAGTTTAGATGCAGTTAGATATTATTTGCTTCGTGAAGTTCCTTTTGGGAGCGATGGAAACTTTACAGAAGAATCTCTAGTTAATAGAACAAATTCCGATTTAGCTAATGATTTAGGTAATTTATTGAGTCGTACTGTAGCTATGATAGAAAAATATTTTGATGGAGTGGTTCCAGAAGCTAGTCAAGATGATGAGTTTGCTAAATCATTAAAAGAGACAATTAATAATTCCATTGCTGATATAGAAAATTATATGGATAAACTTGAAATTGGTAAGAGTTTGGAAAGTGTTTGGAACATTATTTCAAGAGCTAATAAATATATAGATGAAACAATGCCTTGGGCTTTAGCTAAAGATGAAAGTAAAAAGCAAGAATTGGCTACAGTAATGTATAATTTGGCTGAAACTTTAAGAATAGTTTCTGTATTGCTAAGACCATATTTGGCTGAAACACCTTCTAAAATTTGGGAACAACTTGGAATTACTGATAATACAGATTGGGAAGATGCTAAAACTTTTGGCTTATTAAAAGTAGGAACAAAGGTTAAAAAAGGTGAAAACTTATTCCCAAGAATTGAAGTAAAACCTAAAGAGGAAGTTAAGGATTTACCTAAAAAGGAAGAAGCTCCTAAAAGTAACGATTATATTACTATAGATGACTTTGAAAAAGTAAAATTAAAAGTTGCTAAAGTGTTAGAAGCTGAAAAAGTAGAAGGTTCAGATAAATTATTAAAATTAAAGGTTTCTTTAGGAAATGAAGAAAGGCAAATTGTTGCTGGAATTCAAAAATATTATGAGCCAAGTGAGCTAATTGGAAAGAAACTAGTTATAGTTGCAAATTTAAAACCAATAAAACTAAAAGGAATAGAGTCTTGTGGTATGGTTATTGCAGCTGGAGATGGGGACATAGTTAAAGTATTATTTGTAGATGATTTAGTTAAAGAAGGAGAAGATGTACATTAAAATATTTAGATAGGAGAGGTTTAGAAAAATAGATGTTAGAATTAAAAAATATATGTTTTACAAGGGATGATAAGAAAATCCTTGACGATGTAAATTTAGAAATAACAGGAGATAAGTTTATAGCTATTACTGGTCCAAATGGCTCGGGAAAGTCTACCTTAGCTAAGATTATTATGGGTATTTATAAACCGGATTCTGGACAAGTTATATTTAACGGAAAAGATATTACGAAATTATCTATTGATGAGAGAGCAAAGCTTGGTATTGGTTTTGCTTTCCAGCAACCAGTTAAGTTTAAGGGAATTACAGTTTATGATCTTATAAAGTTATCTTCTGGGAAAGATATAAACAAAAAAGAAGCTTGTGAAATTTTATCTAAAGTAGGTTTATGTGCTAAAGAATATATAGATAGGGAAGTTAATTCCTCTTTATCTGGTGGAGAATTGAAAAGAATAGAGATTGCTACTGTTTGTGTTAGAAATTCTGTTCTTACTATTTTTGATGAGCCTGAGGCAGGAATTGATTTATGGAGTTTTAATAGCCTTATAAAGGTTTTTGAAAACATGAGAAATCTTGTTGATGGAACTACTCTTATAATTTCTCACCAAGAGAGAATACTAAATATTGCAGATAAAGTTATTTTATTAAATGCTGGTAAGATTGAAAAAATAGGTAGTAAAAGTGAATTATTTAAGGAAGTACCACCTGTTCATGGCTGCTGTAAACTAGGGGGTGCTTTAGATGAATGATATAGACAAAGATTTATTAAAAACAATAGCAGATATAGATGGAGATTTAGAAGGAGCATATAATATACGGAAAAATGGTAAGGGAATAGAACGTAAGGTTACGGAAAATGTTAATATAGTTACTAAAACTGACGTTTCTGGTATAGACATTTTTGTTAAAGAAAATACTAAGTTTGAAATAGTGCATATTCCTGTAATTGTGACAGAAAGCGGATTAAAAGATGTTGTATATAATGATTTTTATATAGGTAAAAATGCAACAGTTTATATAATTGCCGGTTGTGGGATTCATAACGATGAACATGCTGATTCTGAACATAATGGAGTTCATAGGTTCTTCCTTGAAGAAGGAGCAAAGGTTACTTATGTTGAAAAGCATTATGGTGAAGGAAAAGGTGATGGAAAAAGGATTTTAAATCCTGTTACTGAAGTTACATTAAAAAATGGTTCAGAAATGAAAATGGAAACAATTCAAATAAAGGGTGTAGATTCTACTGAGAGAATTACAAAGGCTACGTTATTAGATAATACAAATTTAACTATAAATGAAAAATTACTTACTCATGGAAGTCAATATGCTAAAAGTTTATTTGAATTAACTTTAGATGGAGAGAATTCTTCTTCTCATCTTACATCTCGTGCTGTTGCTACAGAGAGTTCAAGACAAGAGTTTGTTTCAAAAGTATATGGAAATAATAAATGCTTTTCTCATGTTGAATGTGATGCAATTATTAAAGATAATGCTAGAGTTACATCTACGCCTGAAATAACCGCTAGTTCGGTAGATGCGAATTTAATTCATGAAGCGGCAATTGGAAAAATTGCGGGAGATCAAGTTATTAAACTTATGACTTTAGGACTTTCTGAAAAAGAAGCTGAAGAAGAGATTATAAATGGTTTCTTAAGATAAAAATATTCTAAGGAGGAATTATTATGGTAGCTGAAAAACTAAAAAAAGGTGATGAAATTAGAGTAATTGCACCAGCAAGAAGTATGAAAATAATAAATAATGAAACTAGAGAAATTGCTAATAAAAGGTTAGAAGATTTAGGTTTCAAAGTTACTTTTGGAAAGCACGTTGAAGAATGTGATAATTTTACTTCAAGTTCTATAGAAAGTAGAATAGAAGATTTACACGAGGCTTTTTCAGATAAAAAAGTAAAGGCGATACTTACTGTAATTGGTGGATTTAATTCTAATCAGCTATTAACGCATATAGACTATGATTTAATAAAAGAAAATCCTAAGATTTTTTGTGGCTTTTCAGATATAACAGCCTTATCTAATGCTATTTTTGCAAAGACTGGCTTAGTTACTTATTCTGGCCCACATTATTCAAGTTTTGGCATGAAATATGGGTTTGAATATACTTTAGATTATTTTAAGAAAATGTTCTTAGAATCTGAAGAAATCGAAATAACTTCTTCTGAAGTTTGGAGTAATGATCCTTGGTTTGCTGATCAAGAAAAACGTGAATTCTTTAAGAATAAAAAGATGCATTGTATAAACGAAGGAAAGGCGCAAGGTAAGATTATAGGTGGAAATCTTTCGACATTATCTTTACTTACTGGAACTGAGTATATGCCTAAGTTTGATAAAAACACTATTTTGTTTATTGAGGATGATGGGCTAGTAACTGGTGCGGCTTACTTAGCTGAGTTTGACAGAATGTTACAAGCTTTAATTCATCAAAAGAATTTCTCAAATGTTAAAGGAATTGTACTAGGCAGAGCAGAAAAAGCTAGTGATATGAGTCATGAAAAATGGGAAATGCTGATAAAGAATAAAAAGGAACTTGAAAATATTCCTGTTATTTGTGATGCTGATTTTGGTCATACTACACCTATATTTACTTTCCCAATAGGTGGGACAGCTAAATTAGAGTGCAATAAAGATGAAATAAAGTTATCTATTAAAGATTAATTGGAGGGTTAAAATGAAACCTGAATTAAAAGCAGAACTAAATAAAATTTGCGAGGAGTTTACTATTTCCAGAGAAAACTTGTCGCAAATTTCTGATGCTTTTTATAAAGACATGAATGAAAAAACAATGTTAAAAATGCTTAAAAGTTATATTACTGTAAGCGATGAAAAACTTATTCCAAACGAGTATTTGGCAATAGATATAGGCGGGAGTAATATACGAATAGCAAAGTTTAGTATTGAAGAAAATGATGTGATTTTTAAGAAGATAATTAAATTTCCACTAAGAACTAGGTTTAGGAATTATACTTCTAACAAGTATTCGCTTAAAGATTTAATTATAAAGGCATTAAAAAAGATGAAACCTTATATAAGTAGGAGTAAGATGTATTTTTTAGCTGTTACTGTGTCTTTTGGGATTGATTCAAAGAGCAAAACAGAAGCGAATATAGTTGAACTATCGAAAGGTTTTAAATTAAAAGAAACTATAAATAGAAATATATATGAAATATTAATGCAAGCGATATTTTCTGCTAAGCTAAATATAGTACCTATGGCTATTATAAATGATTGTGTTGCGACATTAGTTACAGGTAGATTTTATGATAAAACCGCAGATATTGCTTTAATAGTAGGAACTGGTCATAATGCTTCGTTTATAAATAATGAAAAAGAAGTAATTAATATTGAAAGTGCTAATTTTAACAAAAATATTCCGCTTACTACTTTTGATAATAAATATTTAGAAAAAATATCTGGTGAAGCAAATAAGCTATTTGAAGTTCTTATAGGCGGAAAATATATAGGGAAAATTGCTGATGAGATAATTAAAGATTTAATAAAGAGAAAGTTATTAAATAAGTGCGTAGAAATAAATACAAAGGTTTTGGTATCTTGCGTTAATGAAGATAAAGACTTTTTATTACCAGAAGAGCAAAGAGAAGTTATAAAAACGGTTGGAGAATTATTATTTACTCGTGCTGCAAAGCTTATTGTGGCAGAAATTTGTGCAATTATTAAGTATATAGACAAAGATTTAGTAAATGAACATACTATAATTTTTGATGGCTCTGTTTATGAAAAATGTGATTTCTTTAAGGAAGAGATAAGTAGAGAAATAAATGAAGTGTTTGGAGAAAATGCTTCTAAGATAAGTCATAAATTAATAAAAGATGCTTCAATTATTGGCCCAGTAATAGTTGAAGCGAGTGTTTAAATTTGATGTTTAGGTAATACAAGGGAGTGATTTCCCTTGACAAGTTTACATAAAAATATTATAATACATTTGTTAGGTTTAAGGAATATAGCACCTAGTATAATGGGTGCGGACGTGAAGAAAGGAAGAAAAATGGAAGAAGTGGAAAAAAAGCAGGAAGTAAGACCGAGCAAATATCAGGGAAAGCAATATGCTATCTTTTCTGTAAAGAACAAAAGGGGATATGAAATAAGTAGGTTTGCAGCTCGCTTTTCCAAGCGAGAAGGTTTTTATTACTGCTATAGTAGTAGGCGGCTCTCCAGTGCGAAGGATAAGATATTCTGCCGTCGCCCGACTTGGGCAGATGTGGCAGCTGGAGCGGTTTATCTTCTCAACCGTATGAAGGCCGGACAGTGGGAAGAGTTCGGAAAGCTTAGGGATTACTCTATCCAGCGTGACCAAGAGGTCGATTTGCGTTTCTCTCCGGTATTGGTAGGAAAGACGAGTAGGGTCCTTCTGCCTGTTACCATTGAGGATACAGGCGAGATTATGGAAGACAACTTCCATTTGTCTTATTCCACGGCGATGAAGATCTTGCTTGTTCTGATGAAGACCAAGCAGGATGGGGCAACATGCCCTGACACCGCCAAGGTGGAGGTGCTGAAAGGAATTGACTAATTAAAATGGTTCGGAACAAAAAATTGTTCCGGACCATTTTTTTAGTTTTGTTATTGCACTTTTTGTATAAATATTATAAAATAGTGATGGTTATTATAACTAATTTTAGGAGATATTTATGAGAATAATTTCGGGAAAGTGTAGGGGCTTGAATTTGAGCACGTTAAAGGGCGATAATACTAGACCTACATTAGACAGAGTAAAAGAATCAGTTTTTAATATACTTGGAAATAAGTTAGACGATTTAATAGTTTTAGATTTATTTGCTGGAAGTGGTGCTCTTGGATTAGAGTCATTAAGCCGAGGTGCAAAGTTTTGTTATTTTGTAGATTCTTCTAAAGAAGCAATAGATATTATAAAGAAAAATGTAGCTAAATGTAGAGTAGAAGATAAATCAGAGATATTAAATAATAATTTTGAAATAGCATTAGAAAAGTTTAAAGATAATATTTTTGATTTAGTTTTTTTAGATCCACCTTATGGAAAAGATCTTGGTGTACAAGCTATAAGTAAGTTAAAAAGGGTGGTAAAGGATGATGTTATAATAGTTTTAGAAACAGATTCTATAGATATTGTTCCTGATACTATTGATTGTTTTGAAAGATATGATTCTAGAAAGTATGGTAGAGTAATTATTTCGTTTTATAGGAAGGCGGTTTTGTAATATGGAGGTTCTTAATGCGTTAGAAAAAGCTGAGGATTTAATCGAAAAGGGTTGGAGTGTTTTTGGCATTTCAGTTATTAATAAAAGTGAGATGCTAGAATTATTAAAAGAAATAAGAGTAAAACTTCCTGATGAAGTAAAACAAGCTAAATGGATAAAAGAAGAACGTCAAAGAATTTTATTAGAGGCCCAAAAAGAGAGTGAAACTATTGTAAAAGAAACTGAAAATAGAATCGCTTCTATGGTTGACGAAAACGAAATTACGCGTAAAGCTTATGACCAAGCAAACGAGACGATTATAAATGCACAAAAGACCGCTCGTGAAATAAGAGCCGGTTCATTAGATTATGCAGATGAAATTTTAGCTAAATTACAAGATAATTTAAAAGATACATATTTATTATTAAATAAAAATAGAGAGGAAATAAAGGTAAGTAAGTAGATGTTTGAAGAGTTTAATAAAATTGAAAAACCAGAGCTTTTGAATCCACTTGTGCTTGCATATATTGGAGATGCAGTTTACGAGGTTTATGTAAGAGTATATATTGCTAAAAAAGGGGAAATAAAAACCAATACACTTCATAAAGCCTCAATTTCTTTTGTCTCTGCACATGCTCAATCAGATATTTTAGAAGAAATAGAGGATAGTTTAACTGAGGAAGAATTAAATATAGTAAGACGTGGAAGAAATGCTCATTCAAATACAATACCTAAAAATGCATCAATAGCAGATTACAAAAAAGCAACTGCTTTTGAGGCTTTAATTGGGTATTTATTTTTAAAAAATGATATTAAAAGGTTAGAGGAAATTATAAAAATCACATTAGAAAAAAATAGTTAAGAGGAGAATCAAATGGGGAAAACTGTTAAAAGTCAAACCTTTTCAAAGGGTATTATTGTATTGTTTTTTTCTCAAATAGTCATAAAGCTTTTAGGGTTCGTTTATAGAGTAATTATAACTGGAATGGATGGTTTTGGAGATATAGGAAATAGTTATTACGGAGCAGCTTTCCAATTCTATACAGCAATCCTTGCTATATCTACCGTTGGTATTCCATCTGCGGTTGCTAAACTTGTTTCAGAAAAAGTTGCTTTAAAAGACTATAAAGGTGCTCATAAAATTTTTAGAACTGCATTACTATTGTTTATTACTATAGGTGTATTTGGAACCTGTATTATGTACTTTGGTGCAGATATTATGGCAGGATGGATTGAAAATCCAGGAGTGGCATATTCACTAAAATCATTATCATTTTCAATATTCTTTGTAGCTATTGCTTCGATAATAAGAGGCTATTTCCAAGGTTATTGCGATATGAAGCCTCAAGCAAATTCTCAAATACTAGATCAACTTGCAAAATGCTTCTTTACGATTTGGCTTGCATGGTTTGCCGGCCAACATATAGTCGAATTTGCAGCTGTTTTTGGACTTACATTAAACGAAGATGTAAGAGCACAACTTATGGCAGCAGCTGCTACATTTGGTTCTACAATTGGTACAATTATTAGTGTTACTTACCTATATATTTATTATAAGAGAAGACAAAAGGATATTAAAAACAATGTAAATACTGCAGAAGTACTTTCTAATGAAAGTAGGAAGTTAATATCTTTAAAATTACTTTCATTATCTCTTCCTATTATGCTTGGGTCGGTTATAACTTCTATTGCAGGGTTAGTTAATGTGTTTACCGTTATGCCAAGACTTTTGGTTGCGGGAAAAACTGCAGAAGAAGCTAAAATTCTATATGGAATGATTACAGGTAAGAGTGATACACTTCTTAATTTACCACTTGCTCTTAATGTAGTTTATGCAACGAGTTTAGTACCTAATATATCCAAAGCATTTGCGTTAAAAGATTATAAAGACGCGGCTAATAAGATTAATTTTTCTTTGTTTTCTACTGTGTTAATTACTTTGCCAGCTGCTGTTGGTATTTCGGTATTAGCAGATCCTATAATAAAAATGTTATTCCCAACAGCACCTTTAGGTGGCTTCTATATTAGGGTTAGTGCATATGCGGTTATTTTTATTGCATTAGCTCAAACTTTAGCTGGTGCATTACAAGGAATGGGTAAGGTAGCTGTGCCTGCAATAGCTTTATTTACAGGCGCAACATTAAAATATATACTAAACTATTTCTTGGTGGCACAAGATAAAATAAACATTTTTGGTTTCCAAATGGAAATGAATGTAATGGGTGCTGCATATAGCACAATAGCATGTTATTTCGTTACATTTTTAATCAGTTTTACAATACTTAATAGAAAAATAAAATTAAATTTAAATTATATAAAATGTTTTGTAAAACCAGCGATTTGTTCGGCAGTAATGGGATTAGTTGCGTATTTGACATATAGAGGATTCTATCTTGTGTTTGCAAATTATACTTTAAGACATATTGTTGGAATAGCAAGAGCTATTAAATATGCTAATTTGGGTACTACGTTATTAGCAATATGTGTGGCTGGAGTTGTTTATGGACTTATGGTGTTACTAATTCACGCTTTTTCAGATGAAGAAATAGTAAGATTGCCAGTTGTAGGGAAATTATTTAAGAAAATATATAAAATTTAAAAAGGGATTTAAAAATGGATAAAATAATAATTAGTGGCGGAACTGGAGTTGGAAAGACTACCAGACTTATAAATGAATATAAAAAGCTTATAGATAGCGGAGTTAAAAGTGAAGAGATTCTTGTATTACTCATGAATAGGAATCAGTCTCTTAGTTGGAGAGAAAAAAGTACTTTTAATATTTCTGGTAAGCTTGTTCGTACGTCTTTTTTTGGCTTCGTTCAAAATGAAATCACTACATTTTATCCTATTATTTTAAAAAACTCACCAGAAATAAAAGAGAAGACCGTTAAACCTGTGTTTTTAACTTTTGAATCATCTCAATATCTTTTGTCGATGCTTGTAAGTTCTAGAAGAAATCTTAGTAGTGGTCTCGATTCTATTTCAGATAGAGATAGTAAGATAGCAATAGATATTTCATCAGATTTTGTAAAGGCTGTAGCAGCTTCACTATCTTATAAAGATATTGGTGCAAGGCTTTATAGTGCGTTAGAAATTCAAAATGATGAAAAAAAGGCTATTTTTGCTGAGGTAGATAAGATAATTGAAGATTATAGAAAAAGATGTTTAGAATGTGGAGTTATGGATTTTGCTATGGCTATTGATTTCTATAATTCTATTTTGCTTAAAGATGAAGAATATATTAGTTCTTTAAAGAAAAGATATAAATACTTAATTGTAGATAATCTCGAGGAAGTGGTGCCAGTTCAAGCTGACTTTATTTCTATGTTTTTAGATATAGTAGAAGGTGCATATATCTCTTATAATAAAGATGGCGGATACGGCAGTATTTTTGGTGGTAATAAAGAATATGTGGAAAATGTAGTCTTAAAAAAATGCAAGATAGAAAATATAGAAGAGAAGCCTTTTACATGCAAAAAAGAAATGGTAGAGTTTTCTGACATGCTTTTTGATGCAATAACAGAACCAAATAAAGCCAGTAGGCTTAGTGTTGATGGAACTTCTATAATTCGTACACCTGAGGCAGTTTTGCGTTCAGATATGTTAGAGCAAGTAAGCGAAACTGTTATTAATTTATTAGGGAACGGATATAATCCGCAAGATATAGCATTAGTATCGACTTTTGCAGATGTTGTAACAGAATATGTGATTGAGTCAAAATTAAAAAAATATAATGTAAAACTTACTAATATTGCTAGAAAGAGTAGGTTTATAGATAATAAATTTGTTTATGCATTGATTACGTTTGCTTATTTGTGCCATCCAGATGAGAATATAATTCCGACTAAAGATGATGTTAGAGCTTTGGTTGGGATGTTACTTAATATAGATTCTATAAGAAGTTCAATTTTGGCGAATATTGTATGTAGTCAAAATCCTTTTGCGGAATTTCCACCTGTTGAAAGCGAAGATATAATTGATAGGATAGGATATAGCAATGTAAAAAGATATAATTTTATTCGTGACTGGATAAATGAGTATAGAAAAGGCGAACCGATAGATATAGATATTTTCTTCCAAAGGGTATTTACTGAAATTTTACTTGTTTGTGGAGCAGAAGAACAAGATATTATCGATATAAAAAGGCTTATCGATAGTAGTCATAACTTTAAAGAAACTATTTCAAGATTTAATACGCTTGATATTAATAAAGGCTTTTTAACGATGGTTAAGAATGGAGTTAAGTCGGCTGAAAGTATTTTTGATATGGAAGAGCGTGGTGGAGAAAATGAAATAGTTTTATGTACTCCAATGACATATCTTTCGAATTCATTATCTCATAAAGCAATCTTGATGATAGGAATATCAAGCCCTCATTGGATACCAAGATGTGCTAAAGAAATAAGTAATCCTTATGTTTTGTCTCCAACATGGAATGTAGGGGATATATATACAGAGGAGATTGAAGAAGAAAATCAAAAGAAAAATGTAGCAATAGTATTAAGAGCTTTAATAAAAAGATGTAATGAAAAATTTATTACTTTTGAATCTAAATATTCAAGTGATGGATTTGAAAATGACGGAGTTTTAACGACGTTGTTTTAGGAGGAAAGATATGGAAATATTATATGGGCCAAATTTTAATATTGATTCTGAAACAGCGGTTGCAATAGGAAAATTTGATGGAATTCATTTAGGACATAAAAAAATAATCCAAACTTTAAGTGAAGTTTCAAGAAACATGAATTTAAAAAATGTAGTTTATACTTTTGATAAAAATCCTAAATTAGTATTAAATCATGAAAAATTTACTCCACTTATGACTAACGATGAGAAGAGTAAAGCATTAGAAAAGTTTAATATAGATTATTTAGTTTATGAAAATTTTAATGAAAACTTCGCTAATTTATTACCAGAAGAATTTGTGAGAGATATTTTGGTCAAAAAGTTAAATGTCAAAGCGGTTATTATTGGAGAAAATTCGACTTTCGGGAAAGACAGAAGTGGAACCGCAAAATTAATGAAAGAGTTAGGTAAAAAATACGGCTTTCAAGTTTTTGTTGTAGAGTTATTAAAAGAAAACGGGGAAATTATTAGCAGTACTAAATTACGAGAAAAAAGGGGGTAATCCCCCTTTTTTATGTAATAGGAAATTCCTCTAAAAATGCGAATGAAATGAGCATAAAAAAGGTATTTCCTATATCAAAAAGTTACCTTAATAAGTGCAACGAAGTTGCACAAGGTGGCGAAGCCACTTTTTTATTGCATCATTTGCGAAGTTGTAGGACTTGGCGAAGGAGTAGTGGAAGGAGTGTTAGTTAAGTTATTTATGCCATTAGACATATTATCTAACATCTCATTACCATCTATTTTAGTTGGCAAATTATCTTTATTAGTAGAATCCATACCTCTTACAGTTTGATTAATCTGTTGAGGAACAGTACCGCTATTATTAGTACCATTATTCATCCAATTATTCGAGGCCCCCATTACACTTACTAAAAGAACCAAACCAGCTAGTCCTAAAAATACAGCAATCCAGTTTCTGTTATTCATATTTATACCTCATTCCTTTCTTTATTATAAGTTTTAATTACTTATATTTCTTGTTTTAACATAGTAAGTAGTATTTGCAAATTTCCCAAAAATATGATAAAACAATGAAAGAAATTAAATTATTTTTAAAGGAGGCTGAAACTTTGGATACAAATAAAAATAGATATACGTTTGATGATTTTGTAGAAATAATAAGCACGTTGCGTTCGGAAAATGGTTGCCCTTGGGATAGAGAGCAAACCCATGAAAGTCTTAGAAAAAATTTAATTGAAGAGTCTTATGAATTTATACATGAAGTAGATACAAATTCAAAAGAGGGAATGTGTGAAGAATTAGGAGATGTTTTACTTCAAGTTTTATTACATGCACAAATTGCGAAAGATGAGGGAATGTTTGATATAAATGATGTTATAACTGGAATTGCTAAAAAGATGATTAATAGGCATCCTCATGTATTTGGTGAAGAAAAGGCCCAAAATGCTGAAGATGCATTAAAACTTTTTATTCAAAGCAAAAATAAAGAAAAATCATTAAAAAGTAAATCTCAAGCTATGGGGCACGTGACCGAAGATTTACCAGCGCTTATGAAGAGTTATAAAATGTATTCTCACCTTGAAAAAATGCAACCAGAAGTTTTTTCAGGCAAATTTAGTGATTATATAAATAAGGCAAGAGAAGAATTAGATAAATTAGAGAAATCATATAGCCAAAAAGATCAAGATAATTTTGAAGAAGAATTAGGAGATGTTTTAAGTACAGTAGTTTCTTTGGGACATACAATGAAAGTAGATTCTGAGATCGCATTGAACAAAAATTTTAAGAAAATTTTAAATAGAATAGAAAAAATTGAGGAAATTTCATTGAAAAATGAAAAAAATATTGAAAATATGCCAAGTAAAATGTTCCTGGAATATTGGAATAATGCTAAAAGCACGGAAAATTAACATTTTTTCAAAAAAAAGAAGGATATTAGTGAAATATGGAGAAATATATCCATGAAAGTACCGGAAAATGTTACCGGTTCAAGAAAATTTTATAGGAGGAATGAAAAATGAACAAAGCAGATTTAGTTTCTATGATCGCTGCAAAAAGCAATCTAACAAAGAAAGATTCTGAAAGTGCATTAAACGCATTTGTTGAAACAGTACAAGCTGCACTTAAGAAAGGTGAAAAGATCCAATTAGTTGGATTTGGTACATTTGAAGTTCGTAAGAGAGCTGCAAGAACAGGTGTTAACCCTAGAACAAAACAAGCTATCAAGATTCCTGCAACAAAGGCTCCAGTATTCAAAGCTGGTAAATCTTTAAAAGATTCTTGCAAATAATACATAAAAATACGACCTCGATTGATTTCGAGGTCTTTTTCTTTTTAAACAAAAAGATACTTGCATATAAAATAAAAAAATGTTAGACTTTTTTTGAGGAGTAAGATTATGAAAATACTATTAAAAAATATAACTGAAAATTTAATGAATTATGAAGGTAGTATTGAATGTGATAACCTTATAAATAACGGCGATGAAATAGATTTTATAGAACCTATGAAATTTATTGGAACGCTAAAAAAAGGTATGGATTTTGTAGAGATATCTGGTAAAGTTATTTCAAAATTTACTACTAATTGTCACTTATGTGGAGAAAAAACAGAAAAAGAATTAGAGTTTGAAATTTTTGAAACTTATAGAAGAGAACCGGGAGAAGAAGAATATCCGTTAGTTGGAGATGAAATAGATTTTGATGATATGATATTAGAAAATTTCAGACTAAATTTGCCTGTAAAAATTTTATGCAAAGATGATTGTAAGGGAATATGCACTAAATGTGGTAAGAATTTAAATGTCGAAAAATGCAATTGTTCGAATATTGAAAAAACTAATCCAGCATTTGATGTTTTGAATAAATTAATAAAGTAAAAATATTTTTTATAAATTATAAGTTTTTTGTAAATTTTGACGATATTTTATTGTAATGTCAAAGAGTAGTTTAACTTATTTAAACTATACATTATATATTTTACATTAGAAAAAGTGAGGAGTTTTATATGGAGGAAGAAATTGCAGTTCTTGCGAAGATCCCTGTAACGATACCTTTTACAAGTATTTCTTTTAATATTGTAATTACTGAAATAATAGTTACTTCTTGGGTTATTATGGCGCTACTTATATTATGGGCGTTTTTAGCTACTAGAAAAATGAAGGCAGTTCCGACGGGTTTACAAAATTCGGCGGAGGTTGTTGTTGAACTTATAAATAATTTTGTTAAAGGAATAATGGGAGAAAAACATTATAAGGCTTTTGCACCGTATATCGGCACGCTAGGCCTTTATTTGCTATTCTCAAATATTTTAGGTGCTACTTTCTTTGCAAAACCTCCTACGAGGACGTTTGCAGTTCCTGTTGCTTTGGCGATAATGACAATCGTTATTGTTTTGGGTGCAGGTATTAGATATAAGGGACTTAAAGGCTGGGTAAAAGGATTATTTGCGCCTACACCAATCATGTTCCCATTCAATTTACTTGAGTATGCTATAAAGCCGTTATCACTATGCATGCGACTTTTTGGTAATATATTTGGAGCTTATATTTTAATGGAAATGCTAGTTCATTTCCCAATTGCTCCGTCGTTTGCAAGCTTGTATTTTGATTTATTTGATGGCGGACTTCAAGCATTTGTATTTTGTCTTTTAACTACACTTTACATATCCGAAGCAATTGAGGTTGAAGAGTAGTTATTGAAAGGTGGTGAAAGGAATGGAATTAGCAGTTATTGCAAAAGCTATTGCTGTTTTTACTGGTGTTGGTGCCGGAATTGGTATAGGTATTGCCACAGGTAAGGCTGTTGAAGCTGTTTCAAGACAACCAGAAGCAAGTGGAAAGATTCAAACAGTTTTATTATTAGGTGCTGCATTAGCAGAAGCTACAGCTATTTATGGCTTGGTTATTGCGCTTATGCTTTAGTAATTTATGTGAAGATGGGCAAGATTTTTTCTTGCCCTAAAAAGAAATTTTTGGAGGTAAATTATGTTTGCTTTTGATGAAACATTTTGGTCAACATTTGGACTTACAGTAGTAAATTTACTGGTGTTATTTATTGTGTTGAAATTACTTTTATTTAAGCCGGTTACAAAGTTTATTGATAATCGTAATAATAAAATAGAAGAGGCTATTAATTCTGCAAATTCTTTAAAAGAAGAAGTAGAAAATATGAAATTAGAATATGCTGAAAAATTAAAAGGTGCCGGAGAAGAAGGTAAAAAGATTATAGAAGAGCAACGTGCTATGGCAATTGCTGAATATAATGATACCTTAAATACAGCTAAAAATGATGCAAAGACAATTATTGACAGCGCTAGAAAAGAAATTGAAGTTGAAAAAGAAAAAGCTCTAGCTTCTTTAAAGAAAGAAGTTGGAGGACTTGTTATTTCTGCAAGTGAGAAAGTTATTAAGAAAAATATGGATTCAGAAACTAATAAGAAACTTATTTCTGATTTCCTTGAAGATTCCGGAGTAGCGTAAGGAGTGATTTTTAATGTCTGCGATTGAAAGACGCTATGCACAAGCCTTAATGGATGCTATTAAAGATAAAGATGCCAAAATTAAGGCGAGTCATGAATTAGACGAAATTTCTGAGTTATTTAATAGTAACGGTCAATTTAAAAAAGCTTTATTAGATCCTAGAATTAGCTCGAGTGTTAAGACTGGGGTGGTAAAAGAAATTTTTTCAGAAACTAATCCTTTGTTTATTAGTTTTATTAGCTTGTTAATTGACAGAAATAGAATTAAATACATAGACGGAATCGCTAAAGAGTATAGCGAGTTAACAAAGATTATGAATAATGAATTATTTATAAATATAATCAGCGCTAGTTCGCTTGATGATGATGAAATTAACGGTATATCCGATAAATATAAAAAACTTTATAATGCAACTACCGTTAAGTATGATTTGACAATAGATGAAAGTTTACTTGGTGGAGTTAAAGTAGTTGTAGGAAATAAAGTTTATGATGGGAGCTTAAAAACTCAGCTTAGAAATATCTTTTAATTAAGGGGGAGATTTTGGTGACAATAAAACCAGAAGAAGTCAGTGAAATCCTAAGAAAACGAATAGAGGATTACGAATCAAAGGTAATTACCAATGAGGTTGGATACGTTATTCAAGCCGGAGATGGTATAGCTAAGGTTTATGGGCTTGATGATTGTATATGCGGAGAGCTTATTGATTTTGGAGATAACGTTCTAGGAATGGCAATGAACTTAGAAGAGGATAACGTAGGATGCGTTTTACTAGGTGGAGAAAAAGTTGTTAAAGAAGGAACTGAAGCTAAGAGAACTGGGCGTTCTGTTAGTGTGCCAGTTGGAGAAGAAATAATAGGAAGAGTAATAGATGCTGTTGGAAGACCAATAGACGGTAAGGGTGATTTTAAGGTAGAAAGTTACCGCGATGTTGAATTCTTAGCACCTGGTGTTACCACTCGTGAATCGGTTAATAAACCTCTTCAAACTGGTATCTTAGCTATCGATTCAATGACACCTATTGGACGTGGTCAACGTGAATTAATAATAGGAGATAGACAAACTGGTAAAACTGCTATTGCAGTTGATACAATTATAAATCAAAAAGGTGAAGATGTAATTTGTATATATGTAGCAATTGGTCAAAAAGGTTCTTCTGTAGCTGGTGTCGTTGAAACATTAAAACGTCATGGCGCTATGGATTATACTATTGTTGTATCTGCTACAGCAAGTGATCTTGCACCTGCACAATATATTGCTCCTTATGCTGGTTGCGCTATTGCTGAGTATTTTATGTATGAAAAACATAGAGATGTATTAATTGTTTATGATGATTTATCTAAGCATGCACAGGCTTATCGTGCAATGTCTTTGCTACTAAAAAGACCACCTGGACGTGAGGCTTATCCTGGAGACGTATTCTATCTCCATTCAAGACTACTCGAGCGTGCTGCTAAGATGGATAAGGAACATGGAGGCGGTTCAATTACAGCTCTTCCTATAATTGAAACATTGGCAGGAGACGTTTCGGCATATATACCTACAAACGTTATTTCAATTACTGATGGTCAAATTTACTTAGAGAGTGAGTTATTCTTCTCTGGTCAAAGACCTGCTGTTAATGCTGGACTTTCAGTATCTCGTGTTGGTGGTGCTGCTCAAATTAAGGCTATGAAAAAGTTAGCAGGTCGTATAAGAATTGACCTTGCTCAATATAGAGAACTTGCTGCTTTTGCTCAGTTCGGTTCAGACTTGGATAAATTTACATTAGATAAATTAAAACAAGGGCAAAGAACTCTAGAAACATTAAAACAACCACAATATAATACATTAGCTGTTGAAAAACAGGTAGTTATATTATATGCAGTTGTTAATGGTCATTTATCTGATGTAGAAGTAAAAGATGTTGCTGAATTTAATGCGGGGCTAATAAAACATATTGAAACCAAATGTCCTGAAATTTTAACAACTATAAAAGAAACTAAAGAAATAAAACCAGACCTAGAAGAAAAATTACTTAAGGCTATTGATGATTTTAAAGCTTGGTTCAAGGTATAATTTGAAGTTTTTATTTAATTATAGTCAGCGGGTGAAAATATGGAATTTGGTTGTGGCTGTTATACTATAATACTCCTTATTAGTGGAATTTTGTCCAGTTTAACATTTAAAGATAAGGCAATTGGTATTGGAATTTTTGTATTACTTTTGGCAGTAGCAGTTGGTTATCTAAAAATTAGGGATAAGATAGCTAACAGCGTAAATGAGAAAATGTCAGAGGATACCCGTAAAAAGGTTAATGTTGCGAAAAGGATATGTAATATAATCATTGTGTGCATACTTATTGTTTTTATATGGCAATTATTTATTGCGACTACTTATTTAGGCAAGGGTGTGCTGTATTTAGGAGAGTATATATTAAATGAAATAAGAGAGTTTTTTAAACATTTCTATTAATAAAAAGTAATTTGTATGGGTAGCATTAATTCCCAATATAAAGGGGGGAGAATATGTCTAATGCTAGAGAGATAAAGCTTAGAATTAAGGGTATAAATGAAACTAAAAAGATAACAAAAGCTATGAAGTTAATATCTGCTTCTAAGTTAAAGAAAGCAAAACAGATGCATGAAGCAACTATGCCTTTCTTTAGGCGCGTTCAAGATATTATGACAGATATATTGGCTCATTTACCAGATATTGAGTCTGTTTATTTTAGAAAAGCAGAGGATAAACTAGATAAAAAGAGCGGATATATAGTTGTGGCCTCAGATAAAGGTTTAAATGGTGGATACAACCATAATATAATAAAACTTGCTAATAGTGTTATAAAGAAAGAGAATTCTGTGGTATTTCCGGTTGGAAATGTTGTACTAAACCAAATGATAAAACAAGGGTATAATACTGTAACTGATTTTGGATATGACGGAGAGATTAATGATATAGCGGTTGCTCAATCTGTTGCTGATCATCTTATTGATTTGTTTAAAGCTGGTGAGATTGATGAATTATATTTAATATTTACAGAGATGGAATCTGCAATTTCTTTAAAACCACGTATTATGAAGTTACTTCCACTAGAAAAGACTGATGTTATAAATCCAGAAAAAGAAATAGATAGATTTATGAAATTATCTTTAGAGCCAACACCAGAAGAGGTGTTTGACGTTCTTGCTAGTAAGTTTGTAAAAGGAATTTTATATTCTGGATTTATTGAAGCATACGTTAGTGAACATTCTGCTCGTATGAATGCTATGGATAATGCTACAAGCAATGCAGAGAAGATAGTTAACAAATTAACGTTAAACTACAATAGGGCTCGTCAGGCAGCAATTACTCAGGAAATCTCTGAGATTGTTGGTGGGGCTGCTAGTGTTTAAAATGTCGCTTTTTATGCGACCTAAAAAAATGTAAAAAGTCTATAATTAAAATAGATAGGTAAATTGATAGGAGGATAAAAAATGGGTGAAGGTAAATTAACTCAAATAATTGGAGCGGTACTGGATATACGGTTTGAAAAGGAGGAATTACCAGCTCTGTATAACGCAATTCATATTCCGTATCAAGATTCGTATGTTGTTGCTGAGGTTATGCAACACTTAGGAAATGATACCGTACGTTGTGTTGCTATGTCTGCAACAGAAGGCCTACAAAGAGGAATGAAAGCAATAGATACGGGGGCACCTATTAAAGTTCCTGTTGGAAAAGAGGTTTTAGGTCGAGTATTTAATGTACTTGGAAATCCAGTAGATAATTTAGGTGATC
>JAEEXS010000085.1 GCA_016287855.1 Clostridia bacterium | reverse complement strand
CTTATAGATTATTGCAAGGAGAATGGGATAGAAACCGATGAGATTAAATTATCATCTCCTGGCATGCTTCATGCTGAAGTTGGAGCAGATATTGCTGAAAAAAAGTTTGGAGCCAATAAAGAAATTGTACAAGCCATAAAATATCATACGTTGGCTAATGAAGATATGACAGATTTAGACAAGATTATATATATTTCGGACTTGATAGAAGAAGGTCGAGATTTGCCGGGGCTTGAACCGATAAGAGAAGTGGCTTATAGAGATTTAGATGAAGCTTTAGTTTTATCTTTGGAATATTGTATAGATAATGTAAAAGAAAGGGGAAAATCTATACATCCTCAAAGTGAAAAAGCTTTGGAAGCCGCAAAGTTAAGAATCAAGTAATTATATTGGAGGTTTTCTTGTGAGAAATTTTATGAGATTAGTTTTTAAGTTTACGCTTATTTTATTTATAATTGTTGGTATAGTAATTGGTGCTGTAATAGTTTATGCTAAAATATATGGAAAAGAAATAGATATCGCAAATGGAGTATTTGCTGATAATAGGGATCCTGTTACAGTATTAATAGCAGGGTTACATCCAGACGGCCCTTTAACAGATTTTATTATGGTTGCTAAGTATAATCCTAAAACTGGAAAAATAAATGCTTTATCTATACCTAGAGATACAAAAGTAGTAGGAACTATAGATGGAAAAATAAATTCAGCGTATGCAAAAGGAAAAAACATTGAAAAGTTAAAAGATAAGGTCAAAGAAGTAACTTCATTAAAAGTGGATTATTATGTAATTTTAGATACAGCTACTGTTAGGAAAATGGTAGATGCTATTGGTGGTATTCCAATGGATGTCCCTATAAATATGTATTATGATGACGAAGAGCAAGGTCTTCATATAAATTTAAAGAAGGGCTATCAAGTTTTAGATGGTAAAAAAGCGGAACAATTTGTAAGATTTAGAAAAAATAATGATGGCACAGGATATCTTTTAGGAGATGTTGATAGAGTTAAGGCTCAACATGCTTTTATAAAAGCAGCTATTGATCAAGTATTGAAACCTTCTACGTTACTAAAATTGCCAGATTTAATCTCTTTAGGTTTCCAAACAGTAAAAACAGACATGAAATTAACAGAAATTTTGAGTTATGTAGATGACGTTAAGAATTTTGATAAAGAAAACTTGAGAATTGAGAGTTTACCTGGTGGCGGGGATTACATTGATAATATTTCCTACTTTATACATGATCCTGTTGCAACTAAGAAGTTGGTTGAAGAGATGTTTATAAAAGAAATTTCATTAAGCGACGAAAATGAGGAAAATGGGACGAAGGAAAATAGCACGAAGGTAACAAAGAGCAAGAGTGAAGTAACAATTGAGGTCTTAAATGCTACGTCACGTAATGGTTTGGCAAGTTCGGTTGCGGAGAAATTAAAAGAAGAAGGATATAATGTAACCAAAATAGGTAATTATAAAACTACGTCTAATATGGCTACAACAGTTATAAGTAGAACAGATGATACTGAATATGCTAAAAAAGTTAAGAGTTTTTTAGGGATTGGAACAGTTAAGACAGAAAAAGAAGAGGTCTCAAAGGTAGATATTACGGTCATCTTAGGTAGTGATTATAAATAATTTAAAAATTTTTTAAAAAAAGTATTGACTTTTATGTATACATAATATATAATTATATTATGAGATCCGAAATAGCAAACTGATTGAAAGGTCAGGGCGCAAAGCTACAGTCCTAACGTCGCAAGACTATGGAGGCTGGGTTGCCGAAGATAGAATTGAATTTAATTCCACTTTGGTAACTCAAAGTGGATTTTTCATTTTTAAGGATGTTTTCAAAAAAGAAAAGCCTAATTTAGTTGGGCGAGATATTAGCGAGCTTGTTGGTGGTTCAGTTTTGAAAGGATAGCTGGATGCGTGTTAGCAAGGAGGCTAGATTGCTTGGCAATGGTCGAGTGATATAGCAGGGAGGCTAACCGGTGCTGATAAGTAAAGCAATTTTCAATCAAAGTTTTCTTTTGTAACACTTGTTTGTATTACGCATTGGTAACGGTGTGTAAAATGAAGGAGGGGGATGCCAAGAGAAAACGTCGCTTAAAGATGAGATATATTATTTTGAGGTTCGGCCTTCGGATTCGATTAAAGGGGTAAAAACCCTTAATATAGTAAGAAAAAGACCTAATTATTCTAGGTCTTTTTCTTTTACTTTTTTAAAAGAAAAATAGCCGGTTTATACCGGCATACTTACTAAGCACGTTCAATTTTATTAGAACGAAGACATTTTGTGCAAATATTCATTGATTTTACAGTTCCGTCAACATTAGCACGAACATTTTTTATATTTGCACTCCAAGATCTGTTTGATTTTCTGTTTGAGTGGCTTACTTGAAGACCAAAATTAACGCCTTTACCACAGATTTCACATTTTGCCATTTTAAGCTGCACCTCCTTAAATATACAAGTATGTATATTGATGAATCTTATTTCGATTTAATTTTATACTCTATTTATATCATAGAATATTGGCGCGCCCAAGAGGAGTTGAACCCCTAGCCTTTTGATCCGTAGTCAAACGCTCTATCCAATTGAGCTATGAGCGCATGTAATTAAATCGAACAGAACTATTATACACGCTATTCGAGTAAAATGCAAGAAAATTTCAATAAATTGTTATGAAATTTGGACAAAAAAATTTATAAAAATACTACAACTTTAAAAAAAAATATGTTATAAAAATAAGAGAGAGTATATAAATTTGATTAAAAATTGAGTTGTATACAAAACTGGTGTAAAAAGGGGGATGACACTTATATGGAGGAGGTTTATAATTTTTTAAAGGATTGTGGAACATTTTATTTAGCAACTGAAGAAGGCGATCAGCCTAGGGTTAGACCTTTTGGAGTAGTTAATATTTTTGACAATAAGTTATATATTCAAACTGGAAAAATTAAAAATGTATCAAAGCAAATGCAGATTAATCCTAAGGTAGAAATATGTGGTATGAAGGATGGCAAGTGGATAAGAGTTACTGGAGAGGTTGTACGAGATGATAGGAGAGAAGCGAAAGTTTCTATGCTAGAAGCAAATCCTGTTTTAAAATCAATGTATTCTGCAGATGATGATAATACAGAAGTTTTGTATTTCAACGGCGGAACAGCAACAATATCTTCTTTTACAGAAGATCCAAAGGTAATAAAGTTTTAATTTTTGTATTTAAACGTAGGAGGTCGGTTGATTTTTTACGATAAATAAAATATTAATTTAACATAGGAGGAAAGAGAATGAAAAATTTATTAAAAATGTGTTTTTTAGTTTTTGTGGTAAGTACTTTACTCACAGGATGTATGTATGTTGACATGGGCATGAACATATCTAGTGATGGTAGAGTAACTTTAGTTAGTACATCTGGTTTTTCAGAAGCAGGAATGGAAATGTTGAAGTCTTTTGCAGGTGAAGATGACGAGAGTTTAAACGATTATGAGACAATTGTAGAAAATGGAAATACTTACTATGTTCAAAGAGAAACTCAAGAATTTGGTATCTCTGAATTTAACAAGATAGTTAATGGAGAATCAGAATATGAAGATGATATAAGTACAGTAGATACTGGAAATACTGAATTATATCAAAACGCAGATGGAAGTGTTGTATTTAAACTTGTTGCAACACAAGATACAGCAGATACTGATTCGATTCAGGATCAATTAAAAGGTGATGAAATGGGTTTGAGTGATGAAGAGGCTGCAGCATTAATGAAAGACATGGTAGCAAGATGGTCAATCACGTTCCCTAATACTGTAACACAAACATCTGGAAGCAAAGATGGGATAACTATTAATGGAAATAAATTAACAATAGATTTAATGTCACTTAGAAAATTACAAGAAGGTGAAACAGAAGAATATATATTTGTTAGTGCACCTTTAAATGGAAATACAGTAAAAGAAGATAAATTTTCAGATGTGCCTTCAACAGCTTGGTATTATAATGCAGTTAATGCTTTGGCTGATGGTGGGTTAGTAAGTGGAATGGGAAATGGCATTTTCGCTCCTTCAAATGAGTTAACAATTGGTCAATTCTGTTCAATTTTATCTAAAGCTAAAGGTTTAGAATTAGGTGAATTAAATGGCCATTGGGCTGGTAAAGCGGTTCAAAATTGTATAGATGCAGGATATGTTCTTCCTAATGTAGAAGTAAATAATAGTTATTATAATAGAGCAATAACTCGTGAAGAGGCTGTTAGTGCTATGTACTTAGCAAAGGAAGATGAATTAACTGAAGTTGTTGATGAAGAGGCAGATTTCCCAGATTATGATCAAGTATCTTCAGAGTATAGAACTAGTATAGTAGGTGCATATATGTATGGTATTACAAGTGGTATGGACGAAGCTCATACTTTCGCACCAAAGAGTCTTTTAACAAGAGCCCAAATTTGTCAATTATTCTATAATTTGAATTGGACTACTGCTGAATAATAAGTAAAGATTAAAAAATAACTAGATTCGTTTTTCGAATCTAGTTATTTTTTAGCTAAATTTCGCAATTCTTTCTTTTTCTTCATCAGATAATTTTTTTAACCATTTTGAAAGGTTTAAGCTATCTTCAGTTCTTAAAAGTTCAAAATATTTCACTCTATCATCTTTACTTATAACAACAGGCGGTAAGTTATTTTTTAATAATTCATAATTTAAAAGTAATCTTCCAGTTCTACCATTACCGTCTTCAAAAGGGTGTATTTTCTCAAATTCTATGTGATATGTTGCAATTTTATCGAAAATATTATTTTCGTCGTGATTATAATTATACACGAAATAATTCATTAAATTAGGTATTTTTTCAGGAGCAGGTGGAATATGGTCACTTCCTCTAATTAATACACTAACTTTTCTATAACCTTCCGTATCTTTAATATTTCTATTTATTGTTGCATTTATTTTTTTTATAAATCTTTCATCAAAATCTTCATTATTTTTTAAATTATCAAAAACTAGCTCTAATGCAGTTTTGTGATTAATAGCTTCATATATTTCCCTTGGTTCTTTTCCTTGTATTTTAAAACTATTATCATTGTAAAGAATAGCATATGTTTCAGCATAGGTTAATGTGCTTCCTTCGATTGCATTAGAGTGGTATGTACTTCGTGTAATTAAGTCTTTTAGGTAGTCTTCGTTGGTTAAAATAAATTCTAAAATGTTCATGGTTTTCTCCTTTATAAAATTACATTATTACACATAGATATTAACATATTGGCATTGGAAAATCAAATAAATCTTTTATATTAAATCTTTCAATTAAAAATATGTTTTTAATTAAAATTGTAGTATAATAATTTAAGGGGGAGGTTTGAATATGAAAAAACAGTTTATAAGAGGTTTTATTGTAGGTGCAATAATATTTGGAAGTTTAACTGCATTTGCTGCTACAAGTTACGAAGCTGTTACAGCATCGTTTCCAATTTTGATTAATGGAAAGACATGGTCATCAGACAAGCCTGTTGTAGTTATTGAAGGAAGTACATATTTACCATTAAAAGCATTAGGAGATGTTTTAAATGTAAAGGTTAACTGGAATAATGATTTAAGACAAGTTGAAATTGGTGATGATTTCAGTGTAGAAGAAACAGTTGAAAGTAAGAGCGAAACAATCGGTCAAAAAAATGCTATTAAGAAGGCAGAGTCTTATTTGTCATTCATGGCATTTTCATATGATGGTTTGGTAAGCCAATTAGAATTTGAAGGATTCTCTCGTGAGGAAGCAATTTATGGTGTTGATCATTGTGGAGCAAATTGGAATGAACAGGCTGTAAAAAAAGCAAAATCATATTTAAGTTTTTCTTCATTTTCACGTAAAAGTTTAATAGAACAATTAGAATTTGGAGGTTTTACACATGAGCAAGCTATTTATGGTGTTGAAGGAGCAGGGTATTAATTTTATAACGTTACTAAAAAAATAAAAGTTAAGGCGTAATAAAACCTTAACTTTTATTTTTTTAAAATCCTGTTATTTCAGCAAGCTTAAATGTTTTAACTTTATTTGAGTCACCAGTTAGTCCAATAGCTTTAAACTTCCATGTCCCATTTGCCTCAAAATGATTAATGTTGTCTACAGCAGTTCCAAGTTGTGCACCATCTTTGTCATATAAGTTAAATGTTACTTGAGCATAACTATAATCTTTATTTGTATTATTAGTTATTTTTCCTTCAATATAAAACCCAAAACCGTCAGAGTAACCTTTATAAGAGTTATCATTAATTAAGGTGAACTTTTCCTTAGAAAATGACGATGTTGGAGAATTTTGGTAAAAAAGAGGTTGCATTAATATGAATCCAATTACTATCATAAAAAATGCTAAACAACTAATGGCAGGATTAGTTCTATAATTTTTTCCGCAATGAGGGCACACTTGTGCATCTTTTGAAATAAGATTATTACAAGTTTTACATTTTTTCATTCCTTTTGGTACAGATGTATTATTAATTAAATTTGACAAATTATTACCACATGCTGTGCAGAAATTTGCATTATCTGGTAGTTGTTGTTTACAGTTAGGACAAAACATAAAATCACTCCCTTTATGTAAAAATTATAATATTTAAGTAAAAATGAGTCAATAAAAATTGCTATACAATTTATAATATTATAATTAGGTAAATAAAATTAAATTTTTTAAAGTAAAAAAGTGTTATT
>JAEEXS010000084.1 GCA_016287855.1 Clostridia bacterium | reverse complement strand
GTTGGAAAAACTTCAATAGCTAAATCTATAGCAAAAGCTGTTAATAGAAATTACGTTAGGTTGTCTTTAGGCGGAGTAAGAGATGAGGCCGAGATAAGAGGCCATAGGAAAACTTATGTAGGAGCAATGCCTGGTCGTATTATTAGTGCAATGAAACAGGCTGGAAGTAAAAATCCGCTTATTTTACTCGATGAAATAGATAAAATGAGTTCTGATTTTAAAGGAGATCCAGCGTCAGCTATGCTTGAAGTACTAGATGCAGAGCAAAACTTTTCGTTTAGAGATCATTTTTTAGAAGTCCCATTTGATTTATCTGATGTAATGTTTATTATGACTGCAAATAGTTTGGATACTATTCCAAGACCACTTTTAGATAGAATGGAGATAATTACATTATCTAGTTATACTGAGGAAGAAAAGTTAAATATTGCTACAAAATACTTAATTCCTAAACAGATAGAAAAGCATGGGTTAAAGAGGAATGCACTTTCTATAAATAGCTCGGTAGTCAAGGAAATAATAAATGGATATACTAGAGAATCAGGAGTTAGAACGTTAGAAAGAGAAATAGCTACTATATGTAGAAGAGTTGCAAGAGAAATTTTAGAAGATGGTATTAGCAAAGTAAGCATTACAAATAAAAATTTAGAGGATTATTTAGGCCCTGTAAAAGTTATACATGATAAAGCTAACAAAAATGATGAAGTTGGCATTGTAACTGGCCTTGCCTGGACTGCTGTTGGAGGAGAAATATTAAATATAGAAGTTAATACGATGCCCGGTAGTGGAAATTTAGAGCTTACAGGACAACTAGGAGACGTTATGAAGGAGTCTGCAAGGGCAGGATTTAGTTATATAAGGTCAATCGCCAATAAACTTAATATTCCAAAAGATTTTTATAAAACTTTAGATATTCATGTTCATATTCCTGAAGGAGCTACTCCTAAAGATGGGCCATCAGCTGGAATTACGATGACAACTGCAATTATCTCTGCTTTGACTGGCATAGAGGTAAGACATGATGTTGCAATGACTGGTGAAATTACACTTCGAGGAAGGGTTTTACCAATAGGGGGATTAAAAGAAAAAGTTTTTGCAGCTTATAGAGCGGGAATAAAGACAATTATTATTCCAAAGGATAACGAAAAAGATTTAGAGGAAATACCAGAAAATATTAGAGATAAAATTAAATTTGTATCTGCAACTACTATGGAAGATGTTTTAGCGGTTGCACTTACTAAAAATGTATTTGTTCATGAAGTTTTAGAAAATAGTGTTGTTGAATTTTCTGGTACATCAGAGTATCATCATGCAGAATTAGTAGAACAGTAGATAAAAATATAAATCGTACTATTCGTCAATTTACGGATAGTACGATTTTTTTTGACCTAGGGATGTATAAATTTGCAATATTTAATCAGTAAAATAAATATTGCCGCTAATCCTTTTATAGAAATTAAATAAGGGCTAAAAAAGTTGTAGATTAGCCTATAAATTAAACCTAAAAAATATTTTTTCGATATGTGATTAGATACTATAATAAGGAGAGGATTTTATGCGTAGAAAGCTAAAAGTAATAATTCCTATAATAATGGCGGCTATTATGCTGTTTATTGGAGGAGCTTTGTTTATTAATACGAGAGCAAACACAAGTAATGGTGAAGCAGCTCTATTAAATATTCCTTCTACATGGAATAATTCTGGAAGTATGAGTACTTCTTCAATGGAAGAGTTTTCTATAAGTGTGGAGGATCATGCAAGTGAAGAAGCTATTGTGGGGCAGTTCATTCCCGCAAGCAACTATGATCCGAGTGTATTAGCAAATCCAAATGGAACAATTTATACTAATGAAGGGACAAGCACATCAACAGGAAATGTGACAAGCTCTATTAAGGATATTGATGAAGTGGAAGTTGGAGATTATATAAAATATATTCCTACTAAAACATCGTATTCTGTAGATTCATCTGAAACTGGTGATTTCGCAACGCAAAAGTTTAATCCTAGAGAAACAACAAATTGGATAGTATATAATACAGATAATGGAGTTGAAATAATAAACGAAGGCAGTGTAGGAAGTTTAACATTAAAGGGTGCTAATGGATATAAAAATGCAGTAGCGGTGTTAAATGAATTAAGCACACAATATATAAATTCTAATTTGGCAAAAAAAGCTAGAAGTATAGGCAGCGCAAATGATAGCATTGCTCATATAACGTCAGAGTTAGAATACGGAAATAATGAAGCTGATTACGCAGATAATAATTATGAAGATGATGTAAATAAGATAAAAGGAAACAATTTATTAGATAGCAATGATTCAATATGGTTAGCATCAAGAAATTTTGAATCTGATGAAAATTGGGACAAATATTTTGTAAGAAGCTTGATGTCAGTAGGAGAATTTGATGATAGTAATTTATATTCTATATCTCAATATGGTACAGAGCAAGAAACAGCATATACTAGAGGAGTTAAAGTAGTTGTTACACTAAAAGATGACATACAAATAATAAGTGGGGATGGTAGCAAAGAAAACCCATATGTGCTAACTTATATAGTGGCAGTAGCGCCAACAGAGTTACCACCACCAATAACAGCAATACCAACGCCACTAATAACAGCAATACCAACACCACCAGGCACAACGCCACGCCCAGCCCCAGCAATAGTTTGGGATACAACAGGACAGTTGGATAAAGAAATAAAAATAAAGTTAAATAGTTCAACATTAATGGATTGGGGAGATAATACTGGACTTGTTAATGTAGAGAAGGCTTCTGGGATGGTTACTTTATCTCACCACTATGAAAGCGAAGGAACATATTATGTAACGATATATAATCCTAGTGCTATAACATATTTAGATTGTTCAAATAGTAAGGTGGCCGATTTAGATATGGCCAATTTCACAGCATTAGAGTATTTAATTTGTTGGACTAATAAGTTAAACAGCTTGGATTTAAGGAAAAATACTAAATTAACATATGTACATTGTGCTTACAACAATATAAATAGTTTAGATATATCAAATAATACAGGTTTAACATATTTTTGCTGTATGGGAAATAAGTTAACAGATTTAGATGTAAGCAAAAATATAGAATTAAAAACTTTCCTTTGTCAAAATAATCAGTTAAAAACTTTAGATATAAGTAAAAATATAAATTTAGACAAGCTATATTGTTCACAAGAAACAATGACAGAATTATTGATGGATAAAGAAGCTGCAACAGAAGTAGATAAACACGAGAATACAAAGATAATGTATCTTGGAACATCGACTGTTTCATATGCGGTAGTTGTTACAGACGATTATAAGTTAAAACTTGAAAATTTACCGGTAAAGAAATTTGTTGACTTGATTTTTGCAGATGAAACAGAAGAGCAAACATATGAAACTGCAGATTTTAATAAAAATTATGTTTTAGACATGGAAAATATGATTGTTGAATGTAAATTAGATGACTCAAAATTAGTAGATGCAGAGTTATTAATTGATTTGCCGGCATTTAATAGCTTAAAGGCACCAAATAATATAACAAATGAAATTAAATCAGGGAATGAAACCAAGCTAGCAGTCGCTTTTGAATCTGGTAAATACGTAAAAGCTAATTTTAGAGTTATTGACACCCAAAAATTATTGCTTAAATATGAAGATAGTGCAGATGACGTAGAAATACCTTTGGGTGAAGTCGAAGTGGCAGAAGATGCAGTTGTCTATGACGCTAGAAGTGGCAAGCTTTCTACAATGACATTTAATGCGTTAAGAACTGAAGTTGAAAATGAAGAAATATATGTAATACCTTATACAAATAAACCAGTAGATGGTGGATTTGTTGAGGCTAACATATTATTTGTTGTTGGGCCTAAGACAATTGTACCAACGCCAACACCTTCAGCAAAATCAGTTATTGAATTTACATGGGATACAACAGGGCAATTAAATAAAAGATTTATTATAGAATTTGATGGCGAACTAAATATAGATTGGGGCGACAACTTTGGTGAATTTACAATGAGACAATACCCAAGTTCACCTAGGGAGGAAGGAAAAACACATACATATGAATCTGAAGGAGAATACACAGTAAAAGTAGAAGGGGATAAGATAACAAAGCTAACTTTCCCAGAAGTTTCTTTTGAGGTTGGTTGTGGAGTAAGTAGATTAGATGTAAGTAAAGCTTTAGAATTGAAAGAGTTAAGTTGTGTTTCAAATAAATTAACTAGTTTAGATGTAAGTAAAAACCAATTATTGGAAGTTTTGAATTGTAAATCAAATAAATTAACTAGTTTAGATGTAAGTAAAAACCAATTATTGGAAGCTTTGAATTGTGGAGAAAATAAGTTAACTAGTCTAAATATAAGCCAAAATACAAAATTAAGAGAGCTAAAGTGTTCATTGACTAAATTAACTGATTTAGATGTGAGCAAAAATACAGCGCTAATATATTTGGATTGTGCTGCTAATGACTTAAGCAACCTAGATGTAAAGCAAAATACGGCATTAACGACTTTGCGTTGCTATGGCAATAATTTAAGTAGCTTGGATGTAAGTCAAAACATTGCATTAAAGTCTTTACAGTGTAATACGAATCCCTTAAGTAGTTTAGATGTAAGTCATAATATAGCATTAGTAACATTATCATGTTATGAAAATAATTTGAATAGTTTGGATGTAAGTCAAAATATTTCATTAGAAAATTTACATTGTGATAAGAATTACTTAAGCAGTCTAGACGTGAGCAAGAATACAGGGCTAACAATGTTGACTTGCGAGGATAACAAATTAAGTAGTCTAGATGTAAGTGAAAATAAAAAATTAAAATTATTATATTGTGCACAAGAAACAATGGAAGAATTAATAATGGACATAAATGCAACAGCTGAAGTAGAAAAACATGAAAACACAAAGATAGTGTACAAGGAACAAACTTCAAATTGGCAATTTGGTATAGTAACAGATGTAAGAGATGTAGACGATGATGAGGAAGACGATGGTATTTATTGTATTCCTGTAAGAATTTTATTCGCAGATGGCACTACATCAAGAGAATATGAGTTCATATATAATAAGGGCAAAGAATTTGCAGATGAGTCTACTTGGGAAAAGGATGTTAATTCATTAAAGAATAAATTGATAGTATTTAAAGCTGATTCAAATAAATCTATCAAATACAGCGATTATGAGCGAGTAAACACAAATACTTTAGCTGATAATGCAGGTAATTTCACAAATAAAGAATATCTTGCTGTAGCAGTAACTACTGGTAATGGTATAGATGAAGATCGTTACAGAATTGAAGCCGATGATACAATTAGATATGTTATTGCTAAAGATTCTGTAATCTTTAACACAGGTGATGGAGAAAAACCTTCAGTTTCACAAAAATTTGATTCATTAATAAAGGATGAGAAAATAAAAGTTAGTGGAACAATAGTGTATGAAAAAGATTCACACATAATTAAGTATTTGTTAATTAATGAAAAAAGGGAAAATATTGCAGATTTTGACGTTTTGTATGCAGTAGTTGTTAGAGATGATTATAAAGAAAAAATAGGTTCAACAATAAAGAAATTTGTTGACATGATTTTTGTGGATGAAGCAGAAGAGCAAACATATGAAACTGCAGATTTCAATAAAAATTATGTTTTAGAGATGGAAAATATGGTTGTTGAATGTAAATTAGATGACTCAAAATTAGCAGATGCAGCGTTATTAATTGATGCGCCTGCATTTAAGAACTTAAAAGATCAAAACAATATAACAAATGAAATTAAGTCAGGCAATGAAACCAAACTAGCAGTTGCTTTTGAAACTGGTAAATACTTAAAAGCAAACTTTAGAGTTATTGATACTCAAAAATTGTTGCTTAAATATGAAGATGACGAAAATGACGTAGAAATATCTTTAGGCGAAGTAGAGGTGGCAGAAGATGCAGTTGTCTATGATGCTAGAGGTGGTAAGCTTTCTACAATGACATTTAATGCGTTAAGAGCTGAAATTGAAAATGAAGAGTTATATGTAATACCTTATACAAATAAATCAGCAGATGGTGGATTTGTTGAAGCTAACATATTATTTGTTGTTGGATTTAAATCAAGTACACCAATACCAACTCCTACACAAGAAGTACAATATAACGTTGAAGCATATACAGATGTAAGACCAGGAGATTGGTATTATGATAGTGAAGTTGTAAAATTTGTAACAGAAAAAGGTTATATAAGCGGCTTATCTGCTAAAGAATTTGGCCCAGATCTTCCAATGACAAGAGGGCAGTTCATATCTGTGCTATATAATATGGCAGGTAAACCAGAAATAGCAGGTACAAGTTCATTTAAGGATGTTAAATCAATACATAACGTAGATGCTATAGTATGGGGCAATAAAGTAGGCCTTATGAGTGGATATCCAGATGGAACATTTAGACCAGATGCAAGCATAGATCGTGAGCAGGTAGTTACAGTATTGAAAAAATATGCTGAATTTACTGGAATTAACACCAATGCAAGAGCTAATTTAACTACATTTAACGATTACGCTGATGTATATGATTGGGCATATGATGCAGTAAGTTGGGCTATAGCTAAAGGAATTATGAAGGGAGATAACTATAATAGAATATTACCTCATAAATCCGCAACACGTGCTGAAGTTTCAGCGATACTTAAAAATTTTGAAACAGTAAAATAATATAGCAATTAAAAAGTGGGAATTTATTTCCCACTTTTTTTATGGCTTAAATTAAAATTTTTTAATAATAATGAAAAAAATAAAATAAAAGTGATACAATAATAAAGTAATTAATATTGAGGAGGAGTTATAGAATGGAAATAGTAAGAGGAGTTAGAGCCAATTTAATAAAAACGGATAAATTTAAGACAAATATGGTAGGAGTATTTTTTTCTACACCTATGACATTAGAAAATGCTAGTATAAATGCACTTATACCTGCTGTTTTGCGACGCGGGACTAATAATTTCCCTACTATGAAGGATATTTCCAAGAAATTGGAGGA
>JAEEXS010000083.1 GCA_016287855.1 Clostridia bacterium | reverse complement strand
AGAAGAAAACTTATTAAAATTAAAAAAAGAAAAAGAAGAATCAGATAAAGTACTACTTAATTTAGAAATATGGGTAGGATTAGTAAGTATTTTACTATTTTTGACAATGATTATTATTGCTTCATACTGCGATGTAACTGATAACATTAGATTATTAATAATGATACCATCATTTATCTTTTTCTTTGCTATATGTTTTCTATTATTAAGAATAGAGCAAAAAGCAGGATATTATGAATGTCAAAAATGCCATCATAAATATGTTCCAACATATTCAAGTGTTTGTTGGGCACCTCATGCTGGTAGAACTAGATATATGAAATGTCCAGAATGTGGTGAAAAGAGCTGGCAGAAAAAAGTTTTAGAAAAATAATAAAATAAAAACAGGGGTTTATTATTGCAATAAAAAAAGATAAAACCCTTGTTTTTTTTTATGTAATTATATATTATATAATAAAAGTAAAAGTCGAAAATGGGGGAATTTATATGAAGTATAAAGACTATTATGGTCTACTCGGAGTAAAAAAGACAGCAACAGCCGAAGAAATAAAGAAGGCATACCGACTTTTGGCTAAGCAATATCACCCTGATGCTAATGTAGGGGATGTTGAAGCTGAAGAAAAAATTAAAGAAATAAATGAAGCTTATGAAGTATTAGGAGACCCCGCTAAAAAGAAACATTACGACTCTATAGTTAATCGCTTTAACTTCGTAAGTGGTTTTGAATTTGATCCTCAAAAGTTTGGATTTAAGCCGAAACCTGAATTTTCCGGGAAAACAGATGGTGCTTTTAGTGATTTTTATAATTTGTTTTTTGGAAATGATTCGGTTGAATTTGATCCAATAACTTTTGAAACAGGCTTTGCTAAAAAAGAAGAGACTTTGTTATTTAAACGTGGTGAAGATATGTTTGTTAATTATGAAATTACTCTTGAAGAGGCTTTTCATGGGATAGATACTACTATTCAAGTAAAAACCGCTTCAAATAAAATAAAAGAATATGAAATAAGTATTCCTGAGGGCTCACGCACAGGAGATAAAATAAAAATACTTGGAAAGGGCCTACCTGGTACTATTGGAGCTCCTCCAGGTGATTTATACGTTAATTTAATCATAAAAAAACATGATAAATTTACTATTCGTGGTAAAGATTTAGAGGTAGAAATACCGATAACACCTTGGGAGGCTGTTTTTGGTGGAAGAGCCGTAATTGATGGTATAGATGGAAAGTTAAATGTAAAAATCCCAGCTGGGGTTCAAAGTTTTAACAAATTAAGAATACCTGGAAAGGGCTACAAGTCTGGAGTTAGCCGTGGAGATCTACTAGGAAAAATAAAAATAGTAGTACCAGAGCAACTCACAGACGAAGAAAAGAATTTATTTAAAAAACTTTCGGAGGTTTCTAAATTCGAACCTAGAGTGGGATACTAAAGAGGAGGATTGCTATGGAAAAGACTTTACTTAAAGTCGCAGCAGGAATTAATCTGGTGTTTGGAGGTATTATATTTTTAATATCTTCATTTGTGTTTTTTGCATTTGGTAGTTGGGGCGTAATTGCAATCCCGTTTTTTGCTATTGCCGCATACCAGTTTTTGCTTGGTGGCTTGTTTTTAGGTGGTGCAGATAACATCGATAAAAACATAAATACAGCGAGAGTACTTGCAATAATAGCGAGTGTGTTATCTATATTAACGGGGCATATGATTTCATTTATTCTTGGAATTATTGCTTTTGCTAATATTCTTCAAAAAAATGAAGCACCAACGCAACCTGAACCGGAAAAAACTGATGAAGAAAAGGCTGAAAGACGACTTAGAATATTGCTTGCTTTAGGATGTGGGTTAGTTATTTTAGCAGGTATTATCTTTGCAATGACTACATGGGAAACGCTTTCTGGCTTTGGAAAAACATTTGCTCTAATTATTGCTTCTGTGATTTTCTTTATAATGTCTTTCTTGGCTGAAAATAAGTTTAATATAAAGAGATCTTCTATTACTTATTACATTTTAGGAAATGTATTTGCAGTATTTGCATTCGTTGCAGCTGGATATTTTAATATTTTTGGTGAATGGTTTTCATTAAACGGTGGCGGTACTCATTTATACCAAGCATTTTTATGGGGAATAGGTGGAGTACTTGCACTTTTAGCTTACTTTAAGTATGAAGCTAATGATATCTTTTATATATTTGATTTATGTGTATTGATGATTATACTTTCTTTAGTTAAATTTGCTAATTTAGGAAATGATGTTTGGGTATTTGTAGCAGTAGCAATTTTATCTTTATTTGCCTTAGTAAAAGGTGAAAATGGTTTGGCTAAAACAACTAATAAATTTGCACTTATATTTTTGCCTATTGCTTCAATTATATTGCTTGATTTAGTAGCTTTATTAACAAAGTCAGATAGATTAGTATTTTATTTATTAGCTTTTGCTTGTGCGTTTATTGCAAGTTACTATAACGCAATAAAGAATAAAAATTTATTTTATGAGATTTTTGCTCCAATATTTACACTTGTGACGGCCTTTGTATTGGCTGCAGTAATTGGTGCAGATAGTAAAATTATTTTATTACAATTCTTAGTTATATCTCTTGTGGTTTATGCTATTGGTTATGCTAGAAGAGAACAAAAAGGATTATTTTCGACTACAAACGGTGTAGTTGATTTAGGACTTTTATATATTGTTCTTGATGCGTTAAATTTGAACTTTAATTATTTTGCAATAGTTGGAGCAGTTATGTTATTAGGTGTTTCGATAGTTGCTTCGTTAAAAGGAAATGTTGGCAAGTTTTATTTTGAAAATCTACTAGAACCGCTTAAAGTAATATTGTTAAGTTATACAATTTATAAGCTATTCTATACTTTTGATTATAGAGAAGAGACTTTATTCCTTGCTTTAGTTGGCATGATTTTTGCAATTATATGCTTATTTAGAAAAGAAACAATGAAAACACTTTATTTCATAGGTGGAATTTTAGTGACAGTTCTAGCAATGCCTTCTAGTGTTAGGTGTTTTGCACCTGTATCTCAGTTCTTGGGTGTATTGTCTTTATTAATTTTACTTGCTATAACATTTAGCCGTAAAGATGAGAGATATAAAGGCAATAGAGAGCTCGTTTACGGTTTAGAGATACTAGCTCTTGCACTTTTTATACTAAATACATTTATTCATTTTGATTTAAAAGTTATTGGAGTAATAGTGCTTACATTTATCTATGTAATTTTATTTATAATGTCAAATAGAAATAGTATTTTCAGAAGCTTTACCGTAGTTGCCTTGCTTATTCCATATGTTATAATTTTACCTATATCTATTTGGAATGCTAATGTAAACTATATTTTATACAGTTTGCCATGGATAGCTTTATTATTTATTTATACAAGAGGTTTCTTATCTTCTGTTGATAATAAAAAGGTAAATTGGATTGAAGGTGCATTATTATGCATATGGTATATACAAGTAGGTTCAAGGATTTGCTTAGAAATAGCATTATTTATAGGAATAATATCTTTTGTTTCTATATTGGTAGGGTACAAATCGGATAAATGGTTATCTTTATATGTTACAGGTATAATATTTATGATATTAAATATTATTATTCAGTTAAAAGAGTTTTGGGAAACGCTTCCTATTTGGGTGTATATATTACTTGCTGGTTTGGTACTAATAGGAATAGTTACGTATTCAGAGTATAAAAAGGCAAACAAAAAATTAGATGCTCAAAAGGTAGAGCCGGAGATTGTTTCAGCTCCTCAAAGCACGGATATATGGCGCCCAATAGATAGAAGGGCTATAGTTACTGGAACGATATTATATATAGTAATAATTCCAATTTTACTTGAGATTATTGGTAGATAAAGTGGAAAGTGGACTTGGGGTCGGTCTCCAAGTCCAAATTTTTTAGAAAGGAAATTAAAATGAAAGAGACAAAGCTTTTAGGTACAACAATAGATGATTTAATTGTAGCAGCAAATATTTTAAAAAATGGTGGTACGGTTATATTTCCAACTGAAACGGTTTATGGCTTAGGTGCAAATGCGAAAGATGATGAGGCTGTAAAAAAAATTTTTATAGCAAAGGGGCGCCCATCAGACAACCCGCTAATAGTACATATAGACGATTTTAGAAAGATAGATAATTATGTTGAAGAAGTTACAGATATAGCTAAAAAGCTAGCGGCAAGGTGTTGGCCAGGTCCTATGACTTTAGTTCTTAAAAAGAAAAAATGTATATCTGATATAGTTAGCGCTGGGCTTGATACAGTAGGAATAAGAATACCTCAAAGTACTGAGGCTAGAGAGTTCTTAAGATTGTGTGATTTACCTGTTGCTGCTCCTAGTGCAAATATTTCCGGAAAGCCTAGTCCAACTACGTCAAAACATGCAATTGATGATATGATGGGTAGGGTAGATGCTATTATTTGTGGTAAGCCTTGTGAAGTAGGTGTTGAATCTACGGTTATTGATGCTACTGGGGATGTGCCTATTATTTTAAGACCAGGTGGTATTACACCTAATATGGTTAAAGCAGTTTGTGGAGATGTTATTATAGATAAAGGGGTAGACGGTGTAGAAGTTACGGACAAGCCTAAATCTCCTGGAATGAAGTACAAGCATTATGCTCCTTCTGCAGAGGTTATCTTAATAGATGGTAATACTATTCAAGAAATAGTTGAAAAGATAGAGGCTAAAATAAAAACTAGTAAGGAAAAAACGATTATTCTATGTTCTGAGGAAACTAGTGACTACTTTAAAGATTTTGATACAATGTGCTTGGGTAGTAGAAATAAGCCTGAAACTTTTGCTAAAAATTTGTTTTATGCTTTTAGAGAGTGCGATATTAAGGGGTATGATAAAATTATTTTAGAGGGAATTGAAAAAGAAGGTATAGGGCTTGCCGTTATGAATAGGGCTACAAGGGCAGCTCATAAGTAAACAAAATTATTTAATTTACAAAAAAATGGGAAAAATATATTGAAATTTGCACGAATTTCATGTATCATATACCTGTTAAAAAAGATATAGGAGGATTTTATTATGATAATGGCTGGAGATTTTAGAAATGGTACTACTTTTGAAATGGATGGACAGGTATATAGAATTGTAGAATTCCAACACGTAAAACCTGGAAAGGGTGCCGCATTTGTTAGAACAAAACTTAAAAATGTTATGAATGGTTCTGTTCTTGAAAAAACATTTAACCCTACTGAAAAGTATGAAAATGCTCAAGTAGATAGGAGAGAAATGCAGTATCTTTATGAAGATTCTGGGTTATACTATTTTATGGATACAGAAACATACGAACAAGAACCTTTAAATAAGGATCAATTAGGAGATGCATTATTATATATTAAAGAGAATATGAATGTAAAAGTATTATCTTATAAAGGTAATGTATTTGGTGTTGAACCACCTACGTTTGTAGAACTTGAAATCACAGAGACAGAACCTGGTTTCAAGGGCGATACTGCGACCGGTGCTACAAAACCTGCTATTGTTGAAACAGGTGCTAAGGTTATGGTTCCTTTATTCGTAAACCAAGGTGAAGTTATACGTATCGACACAAGAACTGGTGAATACATGGAAAGAGTTTAGAGGAGGTTACAAATGAGCGAAAGAATAGACGAGATAAAAAGACTTGTTGGTCAAGAAAAAGACAGCGGAAAGGTTATTTCTGAATTAATGGATTTGCTCGAAGAAATGGATAATGAGATAGCTTCTTTAAATGCTAGATGTGATGAGTTTGAAGAAGAGTTAGAAGCTGTTAACGAGGATATTAATCTTATAAATGATGGTATGCATATTGAAGAATATGATACTGTATTTACTGCGGTTTGTCCTTATTGCGAAAAGGAAATCGAGATTAATGTTGAAGAGTTAGAAGATATGGAAGAAATAACTTGTCCTCATTGTAAAAAAGAAGTTACTCTTGAATGGGACGATGAGTGTGATTGTGGCTGTGAAGATCATGATTGTGATGATGATTGCGATTGTGGTTGCCACGATGAAGATTAATAATAAATTGTGTGTTTTGGCGAGGCGTTAGTGCCTCGCTTTATATTTACTAAAAAATATTGACAAATTTCGTGTTTTTATTATAATGAATATATATTCTTTTAAAAGAAAACATATTCGTTGTAAAGGAGAATGCAATATGAAAAATTTAACTAGTTTGTTATATAATAAAAATCCATTAATCATTTTTTCATATTTAAGTAGAAATGTATATAGCGATAATACTCCGACTAATATTGCAAAAGAAACTAATCTGGCGGTGAGTAGTGTTAGTCAAATTTTAAAATCTTTTGAAGAAGCAAATATTGTAGAAAGTCATAGGATAGGGAAAAGCATAGTATATAAAATTAATATTTTAAATCCTTTAGTAGCACCTTTTAAGGTGTTTACTAATATTGCTGAATTAAACCCATTAATTCAAGATTTAAAAGAAATATCTCAAAAAGGAATTCTTTTTGGAAGTTGTGCCACTGGAGAAGATGATATTAATAGCGATATAGATTTATGTATTGTTACGGAAAACGAAAAAGAGGAAATTTATAGGATTATTCAAAATTATGAAACTTTAAGACCAATAAATCCAGTAATAGTAGATACAGTAGAATTAATGAATATGGAAAATGAGGATAGGGTTTTTTATAATCAAATTATGAAAGGAAAGGTGTTATGGGAGTAATTGAAGATTTGATTTTAAAAGGCAAAATTAAGAAGTGCAATTTTGATGATGGTATGTATTTAAAAGAATTTAGAGTTGGAGAGAAAGACTTACAATCAGCAAAAGAGAGTTTTGACATAGGGAATTATAAATGGGCTACGATCCAAGCATATTATGGTGTTTTTCACATGGTTAGAGCAGTAGTATTTAAAGCGGGATATAGGGAAGAAAGCCATATGGCTTTAAAACAGGTATTTAAAGAATTATACATAAAAACGGATTTGCTTTCGAGTAGTATATATAATTGCTTTGAAAACGGTATGCACTTACGGGAAATGGCAGATTATAAAGAAACATATTCAAAAGAAGGAGCGGAAAAGATTATTCAAGCAGTACAAAATTCTCAAAATGAGTTAAAAAGAATTATAGAATAAATATAGGAAGTGTTATATGAGGTTGCTTTTGGGGCTTCACA
>JAEEXS010000006.1 GCA_016287855.1 Clostridia bacterium | reverse complement strand
AAAGTATTAAAGCAATCGTTTGAGGATGCTCATCTTTTATAAGCTGCGCTATTTTTACAGGATCCATAGATTTTGCGAAATCAAATGGTCCGTTTGATTTTAAAGACGCAGTCATCTTCTTTAAAAGTATTTCTGATTTAGATGAACCAAACGCTTTCTCTAAAATTTCTTTAGCATAGTTTATACCACCTTCAGTTATATACTCTTGAGCTAAAGATAATTGATAAAATTCTTCTATAACTTTATCTTGATATGTATTTTTTAATTTTTTAATTCCCGCAATAGCTTTAGTAATTTCCTCTATTTCTTCATCTTTTAAATGTCGTAGTATTTCGGCAGATTTATCTGGTCCAATAGAAATCAAAAACATTGCAGCTTTTTGTTTGCCTGTTAGGTTTTGACGCATATTACTTTTAGGTGCACTCGCTGCGTTCTTTGCTTCGGCTTGTTGTTCTGCCGATTGTTGTTCTTCAGCTTTTGCTGCTTCTGCCATAATACTCACCTCCAATTATTGGCCACCTTTTATTGACCACCTTGTTTTTCGTTCTCGTATATCCAGTTCCTAAGCATACCAGCCGCAATATCTGGTTGCTTTTCTATAAATTTATTTATCTGTTGTTTTACTTCAGAATTATTATCTAATTCTTTTATAGTAGTATCATCATCGTCATCACCAACAGTAGCATTAAATACTGCGCCAGCATCAGACGCTCCTGCACTAGCAAAACTTCCTCCTCCGAAGCTCTCTCCATCTTTTAATTTCAAAATAAAGACTACCAAAATTAAAATTATTATTATTGCTGATAGATATGGCGCATACTTAGAAAGGAGTCCCATCCAATCTATAGGTATCTTTATTTCTTCTTCGACCTTGGGTGTGATTTTAAATGAAGCTATGGTTATTCTATCTGGATTTATTCCAGTTGCAGTATTAACCATCTTAGTTATATTATCTATTGTTTCCTCGTCAGGTGCTTCTTGGAATTCTATTCCGTAATTTAAACTAACGGTAATAGAAGATTTCTCCGGATCTATATTCCCTAACCCCTTAACTTTTTCTTTTCTTTCTTCGTTGAGTTGATAATTACTCGTTATATCCGTTTTTGAGTAAGTACCGCCGCTTCCAGAACTAGTTATTGTAGCACCAGTTCCTTGGTTAGCATCTGTTCCAGGAACAGATCCAATATCCATATTTTGAAGATTCTCTTTTAACGTACTATTGCTTATTAGTAAGCCAGTATCTGAATCTTCAATAGGGGTTTCATATTTTACCGCTGCCGTCGTTTCTTGATCAAAATCGCAAATAACATTAGCCATTACAACAACTTCATCTGTAACCGCAGCAAGTAATTGTCTAATTTGTTTTTCAATTTCACTTTTCTTTTGAGCTTGAAATTCAAGTTGCTTACTACTTACACCTGTAGCTTGGAAGTCATCTGCCTGACTTAATATATTTCCTTTATTATCTAAAACCGTTACATTTCTTTCATTAAGCCTTTCAACACTAGCAGCAACCATTTTTATAATTCCTTCTACTTGGTTAGCTGTTAATGTCCCAGAAGGTGTTATCATAACACTTGCCGTAGGCGCATCTTCTTCAGTAGCTGTTAAAAATACACTTTTTTGAGGAGTGTTAAATGTTACAACAGCCGCTCTTATACAATCCATTTTAACTAACTTTTCAGCAAGTTTAGATTCATAATATTCTTTGTATATTTTATCTTTATCACTTTGAGTCGTGGAAAAAGATATTTGTTCTAAAGCATCATTAAACTTAATTCCGCTCGTAATAAGTCCTGATTGAGAAAGTGCAATTTGAGCAGCATCTAAATCTTTTTCTTTTACAGCAATTGTAGTATTAGCTCCCGTTATTTTATGCTCTATATTAGAAGCTGTAAGAGTTTTACTCATTTCTCCTATTTCAGTAGTAGATGCTGTAACAAGCGTCGTATAATTCGGGTTAGTTACAAAAGCAACCGCCACCGCCGCACTCGCGACTATAACTATTATAGATAATATAATTCTAAGCCTCTGGTTTTTATCCATTGCATCCCATTTTAACTTATATTGAGATATCATTTTAGAAAGTCCATCCAGCAAACTACCACACCACCTTTACACAAATTAAGGAAAAACTATATTTGCATATTCATAATTTCTTTATATGCATCCATTACCTTATTCCTAACTTGCAATGTCATTTGTAACGCAAGATCTGCTTTAGATCCAGCAATAATAACCGAGTGGATATCATCTGAAACTCCAGAAATGAAATCCGCAGTTTTTTGGTCTGATTCCACTTGAAGTGAATTAACTTTGTTTATTGCATCATTTATAACTTCTCCAAAACTTGTACTAGTTTTCTGAACTGGTTTTGCAGTAGCATTAGCCATCCCTAGCTTTGGCATATTCGCTACAGAGTTAATATTTATACTCATTTATGTATCCTCCTTAATTATCTACCTATATTTATAGCCTGCATTGCCATATTTTTAGAAGCAGTAGAAGCCGTAACGTTAGCTTCATAAGAACGAGAAGCCGAAATCATATCTACCATTTCAGTAACTATATCAACATTTGGATAAGAAACATATCCATCTTCATCAGCTTCAGGATTGTCTGGCTCATATACTCTTCTAAAATCAGTTTGGTCTTGTACAATTCCCTTTATTTTAACTTTTCCGTCTCCTAAAATAGATCTTGCCGAACCAGTTAAGTAATTTGAAAACGGATTCGTAGCATTAGTCCCTAAAAGTACAGTTTGTCTTCTATATGGTGTACCATTTTCTGTTCTAGTCGTATTTGCATTTGCAATATTTTGAGAAATTAAATCCATTCTCAATCTTTGTGCACTCATTCCTGAGGCACTCACATCAAGCGAACTAAAATAACCCATAATCATACCCTCCGTAATTCTTTCTAAAATTAAGATTCTTGTATTGCACTTCTTAATTTATTTATCTCACCGGTTGCTCGTTGAGATAATACGTTGTAATAAATCTGGTTTTTAGCTAAATCTGACATTTCTTCATCTATATTAACATTATTTTCGTCTGTTCTCATATTCGCAGTAGATAAATCACGCGAAATTATAATACCTTTTGTGTCTTTGTCGATTTGCATATGTTTTGCATGAGTTGTTTTTAAAGTAGCTGAAGAAAGCTCGTCGTTTAGCAAATCACCAAACACAGCTTTCTTTTTCTTGTAACCGGGGGTATCTACATTGGCAATATTTGAAGAGATAACTTCATTTTTTGCCCATGAAGCATCAAGCCCTCGTCCAATTTTATCAAGGCTTCCAAACATAGAATTAAACACTAAAAACACCTCTCCTCATTTGTACATTAAAAATACCTTTTTTCCCAAATCACAGTAATATTCGACAATTAAATTAAATTTTCCTTTGGAAAATTTAATCAATTTGTAATTCATATCAATCATACTTCTTAATGATACAATATTAAAATAAAAAAATAAAGAATATTTATAACTTTTTTTAAAAAATATTTAAATATGTACAAGGGGGGTTCTATCCCCCCCTTTGTATTTTATTCTAAAATGATTATTATTTCATATTCAGAAGTATCATTATCTGTGTCTAAGAACATAATCATTCTGCCTTCTATTTCACTTAACTTACTCATTTCTGGTTCATTTCCACTTAAATCATAAACAACCGCATCATCTGCTACACTGATAGGATCAATTGCTTCACCGTCAACTTTCTTGAATACTACTAGGTTTCCAAGGATTTCATCAACTATCATTTGATCTCTGTCTGAAACTTGGTCTTCAATGAAACCATCATAATCTGCATCATCTAAGAAATCTTGCATTGCTATTTTTATATCATTTTCATCTTCTTGAATAAATTTATCATTCTTAATATCATATCTTACAAAGTCGCCTTCTTCACCAAATAATACTGCATTAATATCTGTATCAACACCTGCTACATCGTACGTTGCTTCATCGCCATCTGTATAAACAGTTACCTGCCATACCTTATCTCCATCGCTATTCTTACCAACAGAAATATCAGTAATTACACCGAATCTATCTTGAGTTGCTTGATAATTTGTTCCGTCATCATTTACTATTAAATACTTAACTATTCTTGATTTTGTTTCAAAGATTGTATATGGGTTTGTTCCTCTTAACATATTTTCAGCTTGGTTAGTATTGCTTACTAATGTTCCCCATCCATCTACAACTTCAATATTGTCTGCATGTTTGTTTAATATAATTGTATTGTCTGTTACATAGTAAGTCTTGCCTGCATTATCCTTAAATGATCTTGTTGAATCCTTTACTGCAGTATCAGTATCTGGAATTGTTAATACAGATAAAGTAGTAGTATCATCTAATTCGATTCCATTTGGAATATTTGCACCGGTGTTTTCAAGTTTTGTTAAGTTTGTTACTTTTATTGTTTTGCCTGTGCTATCAGTTGAGAAGCCAATTAGTGTACCTTTTGTGAAAGCTACTAATAGTTCATCTGTCCAGTCATTTCCACCATCTGCTACTACTCTAACGATATCGTTGCCTTTAGCTTGTTTGAACATATCGTCATTATCCCCAGTTATCTTGTAAGCAATCTTATTGCCTTTTTCATCAATAATTTGCAATCTTAAATATGGTTCATCATTATCGTCATACATGATATCAGAAGCTTGTGGAGTTCTAGCAACTATTCCATATTGCATAGCAAGAGTTACTTCGCTTTCGCCCATTGCTAATATATAGTTACCATTACCATCTAAATAAAGTGTAACTTCAGAATCAAGTAATGTTGAAATATCAGAATTCATATTAACAGTTTCCTCTATATCGTTTTCAGTAGATAATTTTGCATTTTGACCAATCTCATAAGATGTTCCGTCAATTCTCAAAGTATATCCGCTTGCTACTCTATCTAAAGTACCTGTTACTTGATTGTCGGTTACGTTAATAACCCTTATATTTCCGTCTGTGTTCTTGCTTAATTGAATAACATTTTCAGTCTCTATTTCAGACGCATCTACTGTTTTTCCATTTTTAACTACAACTACATTACTATCTTCTTCAGAAATATCATCTATCTTGAACTTTCTTGTTCCATTTAAATCTACAACTGTACTATCTGAACGAATGCTCTTAACTATAAATTGTTCAAATCTATAATCTTGATCGTTTGCATCAACTGTTGCAATATTAAATGTCCCAGCAACAGTTACTTGTAAAGATGTGATTTTATTTGAAGAATTCATAAGTGTTTCAACTTTTACTATTCCATCCATATTATCCATTAAGTTGCTAACATAAGCTAATTTTGTATTAATATCCTCATCGTCGATATTAGTTATTTCATCGTTTAGTTCAACATTGTTTACATATATATCTGCATCCTTTGCAAAGGCATATTTAGTGCCATCGATTTTAACTTTGTTGTTTGCCAAATCAATACTCTCTAATTCGCCTTTTTCTATTGCATCGCTTGTAGCCTTAATATATTTTACTTCGTTATCTTTACCAAAGAATATTGTAACTTCTTTTCCAAGTAAAGTTGAAGCATCCATATCCTCAGGTAAATTGATTACTATTCTATCTCCGCTATTGTCACTCATATATGGTTTTGTATCTGATGCTTTATCTAGAGTAACATTAATCATATCTGCTATATTTTCTAACTCTATTTCTACTTGATTAGATTTTAAAGTATCCTTTGTTGCAGGTGTGTTTAATACTAAAATTTCTTCAAAATATTTTGCTTCCATTTTTCCATTATTGTTGTAAACATAGTCAGGATATTTGCTCTCAAGTAATGTTTTGTGCAAATTACCATAGTTTATTTCTCCTAAGTCATTGAAGCCTGTAGCTCCCCATTGGTCTTGAAGAAGTGTTTCCCATGCCATCATAAATACGTCTCCACGTTTTGCACTAGCTGCTCCATCTACACTTGATAAAACTTTTGTAATACCAAGTTGAGAAGCCTTTGACATATAATTACTTGGCCATGTTCCGCCAGCTTTATCTACTACTTGCTTTAATCCTAAAGAATTAACAAGCATAGTTACAGCTTCAGAATAAGAAACTTGTTCGTTTGGTTTAAATGTTCCGTCAGGATATCCTGCGATAACATTCTCGTTTGCTGCAATGTTGATATACCCTGTATACCACTCATTTACTTTGACGTCGCTAAATTTTGTTGGGTTGTCTTTAGCTAAGTCTGCAGCATCTTGTAATCCCAAAATAAAGGTGATTACTGTTGCAAGCTCTGCTCTTGTAATTGTATTTTCAGGTTTAAAGGTCCCATCTTCATACCCTTTAATAGTATCAAGAGCCGCAAGTTTTGCAATTGCCTCCTCATATTTTGTTCCTTCTATATCACTAGCCGCATTAGCAAAACCGGTGAGTATAAATGAACAAAGCATAGTGAATACAACTGCAAGTGAAATGAATTTTCTCATCTTTCGCATTGTAAAACCCTCCATAAATAAATTTTCGTGGTGACGTGTCTCACCTACGATTTTTATTTTAGCATCGCCTCAAATAGAAGTCTATGCAAAGATTATGGGTATAGAGGGAGCTTCAGCCAATTTACGAACTGTTTTACAATTACACCCCTTAGGGGTATGAATTTTTTCAAAATAATTGGTAACAATACTACTAAAGGAGTGTGATACTATGAGTAATCCTCAAAAAATGCCTGTGCACTGTAGTGTAGACACCTGCGTACATTGGGCAGACCATTTTTGCACAGCAAAAGAATTAGACGTATCAAATATGTCTGGCAAAGCAAAAACAACAGACGGAACATGTTGTGACACTTTTATATGTAAAGACTAGTGACAGATAGACTTGGAGACGTCCAAAAAAATAATGGGAATGCTTTCGCACTCCCATTATTTTTATTCTTCAACTTTTTCTTCTCCAACAATTTCTTCGTCTTCCATAGTATTAATAGTTATGTCTTTATATCTACTCATACCAGTTCCTGCTGGAATTAACTTACCAATGATAACATTTTCTTTAAGTCCAACAAGCGGATCTTTCTTGCCTTTAATAGCTGCATCTGTAAGAACACGAGTTGTTTCTTGGAAGGAAGCAGCTGATAAGAATGATTCTGTATTTAAGGCTGCCTTTGTAATTCCTTGTAGGTTTTGCTTACCTGTTGCAGGTGCTCCACCTTCTTTTTCTACTCTCTCATTCTCTTCTTCGAACTCATACATATCTACCATAATTCCAGGTAGGAAGTTTGTATCCCCAGGGTTTTCAATCTTTATCTTTCTAAGCATCTGTCTTACAATAACTTCTATGTGTTTATCGTTGATATCAACACCCTGCATTCTATAAACTTTTTGAACTTCACGAAGCATATAAAGTTGAACTGCGTCAACGCCCTTTATTCTAATGATATCGTGAGGATTTACAGAACCTTCTGTTAGCTCATCTCCGGCTTCTACGAAGTCGCCTTCAGCTACTTTTAATCTTGAACCAAATGGTATTAAATAGGTCTTTGCATCTCCATCAGGATCTGTTACCGTAACTTCACGTTTCTTCTTAACATCACTAATAGTAACTTTTCCTTTTATTTCAGTGATAACTGCAAGTCCCTTAGGCTTTCTAGCTTCAAAAATTTCCTCAACACGAGGCAAACCGTGTGTAATATCTCCTCCTGCAGCTGCGACACCACCAGTGTGGAATGTTCTCATCGTAAGCTGTGTACCAGGTTCACCAATTGATTGAGCAGCAATAATACCAACAGCTTCACCGATATTTATAGCTTTACCAGTAGCTAAGTTCGAGCCGTAACATTTAGCACAAACACCACGTTTTGCATGACATGTAAGAATTGATCTTATCCAAACTTTTGTAATTCCTGCTTTAGAAATTTCATTTGCTTTATCATCAGAAATAATTTCACCAGCTTTTACGATAACTTTATTCGTTTCTGGATGAACTACATCATTTAGAGCCGTTCTACCAGTAATTCTTTCAGCTAATGGTTCAATTATTTCCTTACCTTCAGTAATATCTTCAACTGCAATACCTTTTTCAGTTCCACAATCATCTTCGTAAATAATAACTTCTTGGCTGACATCAACAAGACGTCTTGTTAAGTAACCAGAGTCAGCTGTACGAAGAGCTGTATCTGCCAAACCTTTTCTAGATCCGTGAGATGATATGAAGTACTCAAGAACATCAAGACCTTCTTTTAAGTTTGATTTAATAGGTATCTCAACCGTTTTACCTGATGTATCAGCCATAAGTCCACGGATACCAGCAAGTTGTCTAATCTGGTTAACATTACCACGGGCTCCTGAATGTGCCATCATATAAACTGGATTTAATCTGTCTAACCCATCCATCAAGTCTTGGGTAATTGTTTTAGTAGTCTCTTCCCAAACGGAAATAACAGAATTTCTTCTATCTTCGTTAGAAAGTAGTCCTCTTCTATATTGAGTTGTAATCTTCTCAACCTTAGCTTCAGCTTCTTTAATACGTTCTTCTTTTACACCAGGGATTTGCATATCAGCAACACCAACAGTAATACCACTACGTGTAGAATATTTATATCCAGTAGCTTTTATATTATCTACAACTTCTGCTGAAACTGTAAATCCATATTTCCTAATACATTTGTCTATAATTTTTCCAAGTTCTTTTTTAGTAACTAAGAAATCAATTTCTAACTTAAATTCATTTCCTTTAACTGATCTGTCTACAAAGCCAAGATCTTGTGGAATTGACTCGTTAAAAATAATCTTACCCATAGTTGTTTTAATAACTCCAGATTTCTTAACTCCGTCAAAATCCTTTGTAAATCTAACTAAAATAGGATCTTGTAATTTTATAGCATGAACCAAATATGCTTCAAATGCTTGCTCTTTATCTGAATATGATTTATATCTTAACTGCTTGTTGCCTTCTTTATCTTTTACAATCTTTCCCTTAGCATCTTTTACATAAACTTCATCCTCAGGAAGATTCTCTAAATATGAAGGTATTTTTTCATCATTCTTACCAGTCTCATAAGTTAAATAATAACTTCCAAGTACCATATCCTGTGTTGGTACTGTAACTGGCTTTCCATCTTGAGGTTTTAACAAGTTATTCGCAGATAACATTAAAAATCTTGTTTCAGCTTGAGCTTCAGCAGATAAAGGAAGGTGAATTGCCATCTGGTCTCCATCGAAGTCGGCGTTAAACGCTGTACAAACTAGTGGATGAAGTTTTAATGCTCTACCTTCAACCAATACTGGTTCAAACGCTTGAATACCTAATCTATGAAGTGTAGGAGCACGGTTTAGCATAACTGGATGTTCCTTAACAACTTCCTCTAGTATATCCCAAACTTCTGGTTTTACTCTCTCAACCATTCTCTTTGCACTCTTTATATTGTGCGCCATGCCATTTTCAACTAATCTCTTCATAACAAATGGCTTAAACAATTCAATTGCCATTTCTCTAGGCACACCACATTGATAAATCTTTAATTCAGGTCCAACAACAATAACTGAACGTCCAGAATAGTCAACACGTTTACCAAGTAAGTTTTGTCTAAATCTACCCTGTTTTCCTTTTAACAAATCAGACAATGATTTTAGAGGTCTACTACCAGGGCCAGTTACTGCACGTCCTCTACGTCCGTTATCTATTAAAGCATCAACAGCTTCTTGTAGCATTCTCTTTTCATTTCTAACAATAATTTCAGGAGCTCCTAAATCAAGCAACTTCTTTAAACGATTATTTCTGTTAATAACTCTTCTATATAAATCATTTAAATCTGATGTTGCAAATCTTCCTCCATCTAATTGAACCATAGGTCTTAAATCTGGTGGAATAACTGGAATAACATCCATAATCATCCATTCAGGTCTATTTCCAGAAAGTCTAAAAGCATCAACTGCTTCTAATCTCTTAATGATTTTTACTTTCTTTTGACCACTTGATGCATCCATTTCTTCATGTAATTCTTTAGATAATACATCTAAATCAATTTCTTTTAATAATTCTTTTATTGCTTCCGCACCAATTCCAGCTCTAAAAGCGTTGTTGCCATATTCTTCTTTAGCACTGGCATACTCTTTTTCAGTCAAAATTTGTTTCTTCATAAGAGCAGTTGTTCCAGGATCTAAAACGATATATGCTGCAAAATACAATACTTTCTCTAGAGCCCTTGGAGATAAATCTAATATAAGTCCCATACGACTAGGTATTCCCTTAAAGTACCAAATGTGAGATACAGGGGCAGCAAGTTCGATATGACCCATTCTTTCACGTCTAACTTTAGACTTAGTAACCTCAACACCGCACTTATCGCAGACTATTCCTTTATACCTTACTCTTTTATACTTTCCGCAATGACATTCCCAGTCCTTTTGAGGGCCGAAAATTCTTTCGCAGAATAAACCATCTCTTTCAGGTTTTAAGGTTCTGTAGTTGATTGTCTCTGGTTTCTTTACTTCTCCTTTAGACCATTCTCTAATCTTTTCAGGGGAAGCAAGACTAATTTTAATACTATCAAAATTATTCAACTCAAACATTTCTTTACTCCTCTCTGTTACTCATCATCGTCATCAAACTCATCAACATCATCTTTCAAATTGTCGTCTTCTAAATCATCGCCTTCTAATTCGTCGACAGCACCTGTGAAATCGAATTCTTCAACTTCACCTAACTCGTCTTCGTCTTCAAATTCTTCATCATCATCGTCAACATCTTCAATGATTGCATTTTCAGTAGGCTCATCATAGTGACGAACAAATTGTAAATCTTCCGTTCCCTCTATATTAACTGGTAAATCGTCTTCAATTTCCTCTTCAACGTATTCCTTAAGTTCAACTTCTTCATTATTTTCAGAGTAAACTTTAACGTCTAGTCCTAAACTTTGAAGTTCTTTTACCAAAACTCTAAACGATTCTGGAATACCAGCCTCAGGTACGTTTTCTCCTTTTACAATAGCTTCATATGTCTTAACACGTCCAACAACGTCATCAGATTTAACAGTAAGAATTTCTTGTAAAGTATATGCAGCACCATATGCTTCTAGCGCCCAAACTTCCATCTCTCCAAATCTCTGACCACCAAATTGTGCTTTACCACCAAGAGGTTGTTGAGTAACTAATGAGTAAGGTCCAGTAGAACGTGCGTGTATCTTATCATCAACTAAATGGTGAAGTTTTAACATATACATATATCCAACTGTAACAGGCCTATCAAATGGTTCTCCTGTTCTTCCATCATAAAGAATTGACTTACCGTCTTCATTTAGTCCAGCTTTCTTTAATGCTTCCCATATATCGCCTTCTCTAGCTCCGTCAAATACAGGAGTAGCAATTTTGAAACCTAATGCTTTTGCAGCATATCCTAAGTGCACTTCCAAAACCTGACCTATATTCATACGCGAAGGAACGCCTAGTGGGTTTAGTACTATTTCAAGCGGTGTACCATCAGGTAAGAATGGCATATCTTCTTCAGGCAATACTCTTGAAATAACACCTTTATTACCATGACGTCCAGCCATTTTATCTCCGACAGAAATCTTTCTCTTTTGAGCAATATATACTCTAACGATTTCATTTACGCCAGGAGTCATTTCGTCTCCATTTTCTCTAGTAAATATCTTAACATCTACGATAATTCCGTATTCTCCATGAGGAACACGCAAAGAAGTATCTCTAACCTCTCTAGCCTTCTCACCGAATATTGCACGAAGCAATCTCTCTTCAGCTGTAAGTTCTGTTTCTCCTTTAGGAGTAACCTTACCAACCAAAATATCTCCGGCACGAACCTCAGCACCAATTCTAATAATACCTCTATCATCTAGTTCTTTTAACGCATCTTCACCAACGTTTGGAACATCTCTAGTAATTTCTTCAGGTCCAAGTTTCGTATCTCTAGATTCTAATTCATATTCTTCAATATGGATAGATGTCAAAACATCATCTTTTACAAGTTTTTCACTAATTAAAATAGCATCCTCGTAGTTATAACCTTCCCATGTCATAAATCCAATTAAGACATTCTTTCCAAGAGCTAATTCTCCATTATCCGTAGAAGGTCCATCTGCAATGATATCGCCTTTCTTAACCTTTTCACCCTTAGAAACAATTGGCTTTTGATTTATACATGTTCCTTGGTTAGAACGTTTAAACTTAACTAACTTATAATCCTCTGTCTTTCCATCTTTATATTTTAATGTTATGACATCGGCTGTAACCTTTTCTACTGTGCCATCATTTTTTGCACATACACAAACTCCAGAATCCTTAGCAGCACGATATTCCATTCCTGTACCAACTATAGGGGAATCTGTTCTAATTAGAGGCACTGCCTGACGTTGCATGTTTGCGCCCATTAGTGCACGGTTAGCATCATCGTTCTCTAAGAACGGAATCATAGCAGTAGCAACAGAAACAAGTTGACGTGGAGAAACATCTACTAATTCAATCTTGTCACTTTCAACTTCCAATATTTCTGCTTTATATCTAACTTTTGTCTTAGGATTTACAAATCTTCCTTTTTTATCTAATGGCTCTGTAGCAGTAGCTAAAATATATCCATCTTCTTCATCTGCAGCCATATATTCAATTTCATCAGTAACAACTCCATTTTTAACTATTCTATATGGAGTTTCAATAAATCCGTATTCATTTATTCTTGCATAAGAAGACAATGATCCAATAAGTCCGATATTAGGTCCTTCTGGTGTCTCAATAGGGCACATTCTTCCATAGTGAGAATAGTGAATATCACGAACTTCGAATCCAGCTCTATCACGGCTTAATCCTCCAGGTCCTAACGCACTAAGTCTTCTCTTATGGGTAAGCTCTGCAAGAGGGTTATTTTGATCCATGAATTGAGATAATTGAGAACTTCCGAAGAATTCTTTAATAGCAGCCGAAACAGGTCTAATATTAACTAATGCTTGAGGAGTAACAATATCCATATCTTGAATTGTCATTCTCTCACGAATAACTCTTTCCATTCTAGATAAACCAATTCTAAATTGATTTTGAAGTAATTCGCCAACAGCCCTTATTCTTCTATTTCCTAAATGGTCAATATCATCAGTATTTCCTAAACCATATTCTAAGTTTAAGCAATAGTTAACAGATGCAATAATATCGTCCATTGTAATTGTAGGACAAGAAAGTTCAGCATAAGCATTTCTTAAAGCCTCAATTAAATCTGCTTTCTTTTTATTAGTCTCTAAAATATGGAATAAAACTTCGGAATTAACATATCCTTTAACTCCTAAGTCACTTAAATCTACATCAACATACTTAGAAATATCTACTGTGTTATTTCCAATAACCTTAACTCTGTGGCCATCAACGTTTACATACACAACGTTGATACCAGCATTTTGTATTTCAAGAGCAGTTTCTCTGTCAATTACTTCACCTTTTTTAACAAAAACTTGCTCTTCATTTTTTACGTCTTCATCAGCTACTTGTCCTCTAATTCTAGCAGCTAAAGCTAATTTTTTATTATATTTATATCTTCCTACTCTCGCCATTTCATAACGTCTAGGATCATAGAACATAGCTGTAATTAAGCTTCTTGCACTATCAACCGTAGGTGGCTCACCTGGGCGAAGTCTTTTATATATTTCTATTAAAGCTTCTTCTTGAGTTTTAGCAGGATCTTTTTGAAGTGTAGCTAAAATTTTAGGTTCATTATCAAAAAGCTCTAACATTTCAGCATCTGTTGTAACTCCCATTGCTCTTAAGAAAGTAGTAACAGGTACTTTTCTAGTTCTATCAATTCTCGCATAATAAACATCAGAAGAATCAGTTTCATATTCAATCCAAGCACCACGATTTGGAATAATCGTAGCAGAGAATAATTTTTTACCAACTTTATCATAAGCCATATCATAATAAACACCAGGAGAACGAACTAACTGGCTTACAACAACACGCTCAGCTCCGTTTATGATAAATGTTCCACTATCTGTCATAAGTGGAAAATCTCCCATAAATATTTCTTGTTCTTTTACTTCGCCTGTTTCTTTATTTATAAGTCTAATTTTAACGCGAAGTGGAACAGCATACGTAGCATCTCTTTCCTTACATTCTGCAATTGTGTATTTAGGTTCATCTTTTAAAGAGTAATCTAAAAATTCTAAAATAAGATTACCAGTATAATCAGTAATAGGAGAAATATCTCTAAATACTTCTCTTAACCCGTCTCTTACGAACCATTCATACGAATCTTTTTGTACTTCAATCAAATTAGGTAATTCTAATTTTTCAGGAATCCTAGAAAAAGACATTCTCTTATTTTTGCCCAATTCAATTTCATGCATTTTTTTACCCCTCCTAAATAGCAAAATTCAAATTTTTTCAACATCCGTTTTGAGTTTTTGCTTTATTACATACATGATTTTTGTAAAATTGTACTATTAAAGGCTTTCCGTCAATATTTAAACAGCTTTTTCAAATTATTTAATAAGACGAAAATAAGGAGCAAGTAAAACTTGTTCCTTATCCATATATATTTATCTCGCTACACTAAACTTAATAAACAATATATTATCATTCCTTCTAAGTGCAATATCAAATGTCTAACATTTGGCAGCAGGATTCCTGCTCTTGCAAAATGAAGAACTGCTTATATGTAGTCCGCACATAATACTCATACATTATAGTATTTTAATACAAACTGTTATAATTGTCAATCTTATTTATGTAATTTTTAAAACATTTTTTTATCGTGACATATCCATTGTATCTCTGTTTTTGGCAGCTTGAACAGCCTCTTTAATTGTCGCGAAAGTTATTCCGCTTCTCTTAAGGGCCAGCCCGCCATTTTTTTGTAATCCTTCATTAAGTTGCACTTTGGTTAAATTAGCACAGCTCTCAAATGCAAATTCGCCTATTATCTTTAGTGTAGAAGGGCAAATTAGCTCTTTTATTCCACTTCTCTCAAAGGCCTGCCAGCTAATTTCTCGCAATCCTTCATTAAGTTGCACTTTGGTTAAATTAGCACACCCCCAAAATGCAGATGAGCCTATCACCTGCAGTGTAGAAGGACAAATTAGCTCTTTTATTCCGCTTCTCTCAAAAGTCCCGTAATTAATTCTTGATAATCCTTCATTAAGTTGTACTTTGGTCAAATTAGTACAGGCCGCAAATGCAAGATCGCCCATTGTCTCTAGTGTGGAAGGACAAATTAGCTCTTTTATTCCACTTCCTTCAAAAGCATGCCAGTCAATTTCTTGCAAGCCTTCATTAAGTTGCACTTTGGTTAAATTAGTACAACCCTTAAATGCGGAGTTGCCTATTGTCTTTAGTGTAGGAGGGCAAATTAGCTCTTTTATTCCGCTTCCCTTAAAAACCCTCCCGACAATTTCTTGCAAGCCTTCATTTAACACAATTTCTTCTAGATTTTCCATTGTGCTACAATCATCCGTAAACCCCGCAATACTCTTAATATTAGTTCCGATTATAATTGCTCTTATTTTACTTCTAAACGGCTTTTTCTCAAAGCGTCTTTTTATTTTTTGTGAAAATGTTAATTCATAATTCTCTTTATTATCATTTTCTAAGCGTTTATAAAATTCTTCTATACTCATTTTTCTTACTTTCATTGTATCTGTTATAATTGTTATTTGATCTGGCTTAGGAGCAATTGAAGCTGCAGCTCCTGTTATAATCTGCCATTCTGCTATCTTTTTGGCTCTATATTCTTCAAAATCAATTTGCTCTTTTGTTTCTATTCCTTTTAGCTCTTTATATACCTCTAATGCTGTTTTGGAATTAATTCCCTTTTCTTCTTCATTCGCTAGTCGCTCCGCTCTCGATATTTCCTCGCTTGTCTCTTTTTCTGTTTCCTGTTCTTTTTCCTGAGGGTTATAATATTCTCTAAGCTTAGATTCTATTTCTTTTGGATTACCTTCTAATATTCCATACATTCCTATTAATGTTTCATCATATGCCATTTTAGAGACATTCCAATTTCTATCTTTTCTATTTTCTAGTATATTTAGTTGTAATTTTTTCTTCATAGCTTCTATTAGATTTTTTTGTGGTTCTGTTCTTTCTTTTTCTTCATTTATTTCCTTTTGTATTAATAATACTACTTCATGTGCAAATTCTTCTGGTATCTCTTTTCTTAAATCTATTTTTATTCCTTCTTTTGTTTTTTCTATTATTATACTTAAAATCAGACCTGCTATTGCTGTTTCTATTTCCATTCTATCTACATTTTGACTTGTAGCCTTTGCATATTTAACTATCCTATGATATCTTACAATAGTGTCTTTCAACTTCTCTTCTTTTTCTGATAAAGCATTCTCGCTTTTGGCAGTAACTTTTTCTATATTTTCTATCATCAATTTAAATTCTTCTATTATTACTCTTGATAATTCTCCATTTTCAATATATAAATTTACATAAAATTCCAAATCAGCTATCCTACTTATAATATTATTCTTTATATCAACTGCGTATGCTGTCTTTAATGATTGTATTTTCTCATATTCTTCTTTTATTCTTGCTAGTTCTTCTTTCATTTCTTCTACTGTAAATACTTTGATAGTTACAAATCTGGTTATTGTATTTTCATTTATGGAATTATTTGTCAATGAATTTATTACTATTTCTAACTCTTCAATTTGTTCCTGTATTCGATCCATTTTTCTCACCCTTGTAAATATAATTATTTAAATACATTTCTAAAACTTTATTAATTGTTTAATAACTTTATGTCAAAATCTTTTATAAATAATTTTTTTATAATCCATGGTAACCCTTGAATACAATTATATAAATCTTGATTATTTCTTTTTAATCTTTCTATCTCATCTTCTTTTTGTGCTAAAACATTTTTATACTCCGAAAGTAACTCTTTTGCTTTTTGGATTTTGTCGTTTTCTTTTTTTAATATTTCTACTAAATTTTTCAATCTAATATTTTCTATTTGCATATTATGATTTTGATTAGATTCTCTAACTTCCTTCAAATATCCTTCCATTTCAGGATTTTTAATTAATTCGTTTTCTTTTTTATTCTTTTCCGCAGATTTTATAATTTTATCCAGTATTTCATACGTTCTGTCATCAATTTTTTGCTTTTCAAGTGGAATATTAGGATCTATTGAAAATTTCTCATCATACTCAAAATTAGCTTCAATATACTCAATTGTTTCTTTAGGAATTAAATTGTATTCTTCCTCTGGCAAACATTCTAATATTAATTTAACTTGATACAAAGCTTTAGCTTTTGATATCATATCGAGTCCCCCTCATCTATCTTTCAGTGGATTAAGGTTTTGTTCTCCCATCACTTTTTGTTCATCTTACTTTTAAAACATTTTTTTCTTATATAAAAAATATATCGGGAATATGCAAGCAAGAATTGAAAGCCCTATAATAACTAAATATGATGCTTTTGTTCCAGCTAGTGGCAAGTACATATTCATGCCATAAAAACTAGTAATAAGTGTAGGAATTGTTATCAAAATTGTTACTGACGTTAAAAATTTCATAACATTATTAACATTATTAGAAATAATAGAAGCAACCGTTTCCATAGTAGTACTTAATATCCCTCTAAAAACGCTTGTCATCTCTATTGCCTGTTTGTTTTCTATAATAACATCTTCAAGCAAATCCATATCGTCTGGATATTGCTTTAAGTATTCTAATTTAAGCATTTTTTCAAGAACTAATTCATTAGCTTTAAGGGAATTCGAAAAATAAACTAACCCTTTTTGAAGATCAAGCAAATTCAAAAGCTCATCATTCTCCATAGACTTATATAAATTTTTCTCAACTTTATCTGTTAATTTATCTATATGATTTAAGTACCTTACGAAAGTATAAGACCCTCTATATAATAGTTGGAGTATAAATCTATTTTTATAATTAGTAAAAAATCCTTTTACTCTATTATTTGTAAAATCTTCTATAACAGGATTTTTTTCCATGCATATAGTAATAATACAAGTAGAAAGCATTATTATGCCGAGAGGGATTGTATTATATAATTCTTTATCGTTTTCTTTTTCGATAACCGGGATATCCGATATAATAAGTGTTTGCTCTTTTTCATTTACTTCAATTCGAGAACGTTCTTCTATGTCTATCGCTGAAACTAGATAAGAATGTTCAATATTAAATCGTTTTTCAATCTCATCAATTTCTTCAGCAGTAGGATTAGTAATATTAACCCATGAGCCTTCTTCAAAATCATCAATTTTAGTCAACTTATTATCTATAGTCTTAAAAATTTCAATCATAAATACGCTCCCTTCTTAAAGCACATTTTGATTATATAAAATTAATTTATAACATTCAATAAATTTTATAAAAGAAAGCACAAAAATAGTGGAGTACTTTCGCACCCCACTATTTTATAATCAAAATTATAATACCCACTTAACAAGTCCCATATCCTGTTTATTTATAAGCATAGAATTTTTAGGAACTACTCTATAAGTAAAGCCATAATTACCGCCATTTTTCATAACTATTTCAGATTTGTATTCATACATATCTCCATTTTTCTGAGCAAGCTTCATAGGACAAGAAGCAGACTCTCTTAACTCTCCATCATCAGAAATCTTTCCATAGTAAACCTCAACGTCAACATCCTTTGGATCAATATTTCCAAGATATACAAGACACGCAGGAGATATACTCTGATTTACGCAAATAGGATTATTCTCATAAGCTGTAAGATTTATTGGATTGATATGAATATTATCCCAGTTTTGAGATATATAATCTTTCCAAGTGCATAAATCATTAATCTTTGCAAAGCTATCTTGAGTTACCGAATTATATCTCTCCATTTGAGGTATATAGAAATCATTCGTATAGTCTTTTAACATTCTCTCTGTACTAAACTCAGGAGCAACTACCTTTATAGACGCTTTCATTTTTTCAACCCAATCATTTGGTACGCCGTTAATATCAGTTGTATAGTATAAAGGAATAATTTGTTTCTCTAGAGTAGTATATATGCTATCACTATCAACATTATCTTGATGATTTAAACTAGAATAATATTCATTTTTACCAATAGCCCAACCACTATTATTTTTATATCCTTCTATCCACCAGCCATCTAATATACTAAAGTTAATAGCACCATTTATTGCAGCTTTTTGACCACTAGTTCCACTAGCTTCAAGTGGACGACGTGGATTATTCATCCAAATATCTACACCATGAAGTAAATATCTAGCAACGTTCATATTATAGTTTTCAAGTAAAATTACTTTTCCTCTAAATTCAGGCATTCTGCTAATATCATATATATTTTTTATAATCTCTTGACCAGGTCTATCAGCCGGATGAGCTTTTCCAGCAAAAATAATTTGAACTGGCATATCTGCATTACTTAATATACGTTTAATTCTTTCTAGGTCTCTAAATATTAAGTTCGCACGTTTATAAGTAGCAAATCTTCTAGCAAAACCAATTGTAAGCACATCTGGATTAAGCATATTATCGACCTTCATAATTTCACCAGGTTGTTCACCATTACGCTCCATTTGCTCTTTTATATTTCTACGTGCCATCTCAAATAACTTAGCTTTATTATGACGATGAAGTTCCCATAATTTTCTATTAGGTATTTTATCTATCGCTTTCCATGTTTTTGCAGAAGATATATTCATTTCCCAATCAGTAGGTAAATACTCATCATATAGTTCTTTCAAATCACTATCTAGCCATGTTAAAGTATGAACTCCGTTAGTAACATGAGATATTGGTACTTCTTCTTCTGGCACTAAAGGCCATACATCTCTAAAGATATTTCTAGAAACTTCTCCATGCAACTTACTTACGCCATTCTTTTTACCAGCAATTTTTAATGCTAAAACTCCCATGTTAAAGCTTTGACCAGCTTCATTTGCTTGGGACATTCCAAGTTCCATGAACTCATGACGACTTATTCCCATTTGATTCCAGTAGCTTCCGAAATATTTATCCATAAGTGCGACAGGGAAAATATCTATTCCAGCAGGTACCGGTGTATGAGTAGTAAATACGGTACAAGAAGAAACAATTTCTTTTGCACTATCAAAAGATATTTGTTTTTCTTGAATTAAGTTTTTGATTAACTCTATGCAAATAAATGCAGAATGTCCTTCGTTCATGTGATAAACAGTAGGCTTAATTCCAATAGCTTTTAATACTTTTAATCCACCAATTCCTAAGAATATCTCTTGTTGGATTCTCATTTCTTGGTCTCCACCATAAAGTCTTGCAGTAATATCTCTATCGTATTGAGAATTAGATTCAACATTTGTATCTAGCATATATAATTTAATTCTGCCAATATTAACTTGCCAAACTCTAGCAAATACCACTCTTCCAGGAAAATCTATATTAATTACTAATTCTTCTCCACTCTTAGTTAAAACAGGTTTTATCGGCAATTCGCTTATATCAAGTTCTGTATAACTAGCTTCTTGCCAGCCTTCTTTATTTATTCTTTGATTAAAATATCCTTGTTTATATAAAAGTCCAACTGCAACAAAAGGAAGCCCCAAGTCACTTGCGGATTTGCAATGGTCACCAGAAAGTATACCAAGTCCGCCAGAATAAACAGGGAACGACTCATCAAGGCCGTATTCAGCCGAAAAATATGCAATTTTATCTTTACTTTTCTTTGGATATGTTGTTTTGAACCATGTATTAGTATCATTCATATAAGAATCAAATTTAGATAGAATCAAATCATATTGCGATAAAAAATCTTCATTATTTGCTGCGACTTCAAGCTTAGATTGTTCAACATTGTTAATAAATTTTATAGGATTTTTCTGACAATTCTCCCACAAGTCAGGATCAATTGTTTTAAATAATTTTAATGCTTCCGTATGCCAAGACCACCATAGATTATAAGCGAGCTCCTCCAATCTATTAATTCTTTCCGGCACCTGCGGAATTACCGTAACTTTACCAAATAAATACATATTTAGCTCCTCCTATGTTTAAAATCTGTCACGTTTATTTTATGATATTAAATTGGAAAAATCAATATTATTCTTCTATTTTTATAGGAGAAAAATTAATTAAATCACAAGACGTACAAATAAACTGTATCCCGCCTTTTTCATAATTTAAATTATCTATTTTTCCGTGTAAATGTCCAAATATACACTTCTTAACGTCAAAACTTTTTAATATTTCAACATAATCATCATTAATTCCAACGTTATAATGAACCATCGCTATAATATCTTTTGCGCCAGAATTTTTACCCAAAGTTAAAGACCTTATAAGCCTTTCCTTTTCTCTTTCATATATTTTTTTGTCTTGCTCTATATCAAATTCTTCGCTTCCTATTTCCCATCCACGAGTCCCACAAATTGCAATATCTTCTATCATAAAAAAATTATTATGCAAAAAATTTATACTATTAAACCCATTTTCCTTTTTAAAAATCTCAAGTTTATTTAAAGTTCCCCACCAATAATCATGATTACCTTTTATCATAATTTTATGCCCAGGTAATTCTTCTAGGAATTTAAAATCTGGAACAGTCTCCTCTAAATACATTCCCCACGAAAAATCTCCTGCCATAAGAACTGTATCGGTAGGTTTTATATTGTCTATCCAATTTTTCTTTAATTTCTCTTCATATCCATCCCAGTTTTTCCCGAAAACATTCATTGGCTTGTTTACCCCAAACGATAGATGGAAATCAGAAATTGCCCATATTGCCATACTTTTAATACATGATATTAAATATCATGACTCCTTTCTACGTTTATAACTTTATTCAAATCTCTTAAATTCATAATTTATACTTTCAAAATATTCAATAACACTAGGCAATGCATCAGCTGTTTTTTGCTTTCCATAGGTATCATGCATAATAACAACTACATCTCCCTTAGCCGGTTTTGTATTTTTTACTCCTTCTAAAATTTGCTCTGCTGTTTTAGTCGCTGTTCTAGAATCATAGCTTTCGCAATTCCATTTTACAATAGTTAACCCTTTCTCATCTAAAAAATTTTTATAAGACTCACCTATTTTTGTACCATAAGGAAGTCTAAAAAATTTAACCTTCTCTCCTGTTATTTCCTCTAGTGTATCAACACTCTCATTAATTTCTTTTTTAAAAGCTTCCAAAGAATTAAACATCGATTTTTGATGAGTATAAGAGTGACTAGCTACAGTATGTCCTTCATCAAAAACTCTTTTTACCATATCTGGATTTTTAGCCGCATAACTTCCTATCATAAAGAAAGTAGCTTTTACATTATATTCTTTTAACGTATCTAAAATTTGAGAAGTAATAGCTGGGACAGGTCCATCATCAAAAGTAAGGTAAACTACTCCATCATATACCTTAGTAGGTTCTGGCGTAGGGGTTGGTGTTGGCTCTTCTTGTCTAAAAAGTTCACTCATCGTTTCATCAGTATTTTCGACATCTGGTGTAAAAGTATTTATATATGCTTTTTGAGAAATAACTCCTATACCAACACTCAATAAAAGTACAGCACTTATGCAAATTATCAAGATCTTTTTCATATCTTTCATTCCCTTTCATCTCCAGCTACTATATTTTCTTCCTTGACTATTGCCTTTTTCCAAATAACGTACCCATAAATCGAATTTATAAAGTAAATTGTCCACATAGCAAACAAGTCTATATTATAAATATCTTCAAAACTTTTTGGTAAAAATAAAATTATCCCCATAAAATTTGAAATTATAAACAACATCCACTGTTCAACATACTTCTGAGTCATTAAAAACATTGCAACGCAAACACATACCGATACAACAGAATCTGCTAATACATTCGTTCCACCCAAAATCTGTTTAGAAAATACTGCAAATCCAATTGTTGTCGCTATCATTAATAATATACCTAAAATTCTCTCTCTTAAAGAAAACTCTTTTACAGCAGCATTATTATTTTTTTCTAATTTGCCCCAATGAATATAGCCATATATTAAAATAGGTAAACTATACAATAAATTATATAATGTACTTATATATAGACCTTTCTTATTAACTGCTAACGCATACAAAAAGACATTTCCCATACCAAATAAATATGCTTTCCTATCTTGCTTTGCTATTAGTATTACATAAATTACACCTAGTAGTGCCGATACATCAGATACTATTGAATAAAAACCTATTTCTTTGACTATGATATGTTTATATACTATCGTAGCCAAAACAACTAAAAATGCAAAGATTAACCAAGCGATTTCGCCTTTTTTCCATTTATTAACCAATTTCTCAACCTTCTCTCTAATAAATGTATTCGGCATTTTTAATAAAAAAAGCAACCGCTTTTTATTAAAAAGCGGCAGTAATTTTTTACTAATTTGCTAATCTTAAATATCTTTCAGTAATTCCAAGCATTAATTCTATTTCGCCTTTTCCAATATTAAGCTCTCTTGCAATTTCTGAAACAGAATATCCTTCATTATATAGTTCCTCAATTTCTTCTTTTCTACTATGAGTAACCATTTCACTAATATTTTTATTTGGAAATTCAACTATATTTTCTTTCTTAGTCTGTTCAAATAAATTCTTACATTCAGTAATTTTCTCGTCTGCTGCTTTAACCATACCATTTAATTCTTCTGTTCTATTGCCTATTAATTCTGCAACATAATCAGAAATACTATTTAATTCGTTAACCATATCACTAGAAGAATTAATTAATTCATCCAATTCACTTTTTTTCTTCTCAAGGACGTTAATCTGTACCTTCATCCATTTTTTTACGGAACCCATTCTAATTGTTGAAATCACAAAAAGTATCCCTGTAATTATACAAAAAAACATAGCATAAACCATTTATAAATCCTCTTTTCTTTGGTATCTTAAAAATCAAACTGATGCATCAAAGTGACGTCCAATATTGTCTATTGGTTCAAACTCCTCTTCTTCCTCTTCAGATTCATCATCTCTTTTTTCACCAGGTTTTGATTTGTTTTTCTCTTGTTTATTTTTATTTTTGTCTTCTTCATCAACATATATTCTCTCTGAAGAATCTCTTTCATGTACTTTCTTAGTATTTTCTTCTTGCCTTTGAGTTTCCTTTTCAGAAACCTTTTGCTGATCTGCAACTGCTTTATGCAGCTCTGTGCTATGCTTACTAGCAAGTTCTGTAGTTTTAGTTAGCATAACCTGCATATCTACCGGAGAAATTCCCATAAAATCCCCTCCATAGCCATATTATCTAATCTAACAAAATATTTTTTTGTCTGCTAAGTTTACCTTTTAATCTAAGTATAGCCTTTGTATGAAGTTGAGATATTCTAGATTCAGATACATGCATGATTGCACTAATTTCTTTTAAAGTCAAATCTTCATAGTAATACAATGAAACTACCAATTTTTCTTTTTCGGGTAATAAATCTATAGATTTACCCAAAATACTTTTCAATTCATTTTTCTCCATATAGCCTTCTGGTTGCATGTCCCGAGAAGTCTCTCGAGGAGAAACCCCATGATCATAGTTTTGTTCTAAGAATTCATCTAGAGAAACTAATGAAGAAATATTTATATCATTTAACATTTTACCAAATTCTTCAGGAGAAATGCCTAATTTCTTAGCAACATCTTCGTCCGTAGCAGAACGTCCAAGTTCGTGTTCCAAATCGGAATATATTTTTTCAAGCTCTTTACTCTTTTGACGAAGAGACCTAGGAATCCAGTCTAAATTTCTTATACTATCAATAATCGCACCACGTATTCTAAGTGAAGCATATGTTTCAAATTTAACTCCCTTATCTAAATCAAATTTGTCGATAGCATCAATTAAGCCAAACACTCCGTAACTTACTAAATCTTCATATTCAACATTCCCACCAAAATAAACACCAATACGTCCAGCAACGCACTTAACTAATGATGCATATTTTAATATGAGTGTCTCCTTAATTTCAGGAGAACGAGTTTTTTTATATTCGTTCCACAACTCAACATCTTCACTGTTATATTGTAGTTCTTCTTGCATCTCTCTCCCTCACATTCACTTAAAATTTAAGCTAATCCTACCATTTATATTCTCTAATACTACATTGTATTTAAAAAATCCTTCTTAATTTACATCATTTGATGAAAAAAACTTATTAAAAAATCCTTTTATGCCAGAATTTTTTCCAGAACTTGTAGGCTCTTGCATTATTTTCTTTGCTATTTCATTTAAATTTTTACTTGCTGTACATTCAGGATAAATCACAGCAAAAGGCTTTTGTTGCTTTACAGCTTTAGATACAAACGGATCATTACTAATATACCCTAGAAAACTTAATTTAACCTGTAAAAATTTCTTAGCTACATTATTTAGTTTTTGCATAGCTGTCTGTGCTTCTATAGCCGTTTCAGTTTTGTTTACTAGAAGGCGTATAGTTTTATTTTTATTTCTAACTCCAATTGCCTTGATAAGTGCATACGCATCTGTAGTTGCAGTAGGCTCCGGTGTAGTAACCACAACGACATCATCTGCTGCCATTGCAAATCTTAATACATTTTCAGAAATTCCAGCACCTGTATCTATTAAAATGACATCAGCAATCTTATCTAAAAGTCCAATATTTCTAACAAAATTTTCTAATTCTAACTGACTAAGTCTTGTTAATTCTTCAACACCCGAGCCGCCAGAAATAAATTTTACTTTGTTAGGTCCTGTTGTTAAAACATCCATTACATTTTTACCATTTTTTATTATATCTACTAGCGAATATTTCGGCATTATTCCTAAAACAACATCAATATTAGCCAATCCTAAATCGGCATCAATAACAACAACTCTATAGCCTAATTTACTTAAGGCGATTGCAAGGTTTATTGTAACATTTGTTTTTCCAACTCCACCTTTACCGCTTGTAACCGTAATTACCTTTGCACTGGTTTTTAACGATTCGATAGAGGTTTCTATATTATCATTATTAACTTTATTAACTATTTCTCTAAGTTTGTTAGCTTGATCTCTCATTGATATTGCTCCTCTATATAAGTAAAGTAAAGACTAACTATTGCCTAGCAATTTTTTTGAAATGCTCTCAACATCAGCTATTTCAATATCATCCGGAACGCTTTGCCCCGTGGTGACATATGAAAGTGGTTTCCCTGTAAGCTCTCTTACATTTAATAATACTCCTAAAGAAGATGTTTCATCTACTTTAGTAAAAATCAACTTATAGTTATCTACGAAACTATATGCATTTATAATGTCCTTACAATCTTTAGGTTTTGTCGTAGCGCTAATAAGTAAGTATGTTTCGTCTGGTTCAGCTGCTCTATATATTTCTTTTATTTCATCAAAATGTTTTTTATTTCTATGGCTCTTACCAGGAGTATCTATTAAAATCAACTCAGCATCTGAATTTTTCTTAATAGCATCTTTCATTTCCTTAGGCGAATAGATAACAGTTATCGGGGTTCCCATAATTTCAGAATAAGTTTTTAATTGTTCAACTGCTGCTATTCTATAAGTATCTGCTGTAATAAGTCCTACTTTTTTCCCTTCTTTTATCATAAAATTAGCTGCAATTTTAGCTAAAGTAGTAGTTTTTCCTACCCCAGTAGGCCCTAAAAATATGATTACTTTAGGCTTTGAATTATCAACTTTTATTTGTTCAGATACACCTAGACGATTTATAAGTTCTTTTTTAAAAATTGCAAAAACTTCATTTACATTAGAATTATTATCAATTCCTTGCTCTTTTAATGACTTCAAAATTTCGTCAATTACTGTATCTTCGACGTCGTTTTGTTTCATATTATCGACAAATACTTTATAAATTTTTGAAGTAGTATCTTCTTGTTTAGCATTAGAATTAGTATTATTAGAAGAGTTCCTCTGCATTTCAGACATTTGTTGATAAATTTTATCTAACATGCCTTCCATATTTTTGACTTTATTTTCAAGTTCTTCAACTTTTGGATTAGCAACATCAGCCAATGTTCTAACCTCGTTTTCCTCTTCCTCAACTGATGCCAATACTTCAATCAGAGGGGCTCTTAAAAAACTAAAAAGGCCTGGTCTTTTAACCTTACGAGTATTAAGAATAACTGCATCCGTTCCTAAATCAATTTTAACTTTGTTTATAGCCTCTTGCATATTATTGGCCATATAACGACGAATTTTCATTATTTCCCCTCCATTTTACAAATATTAAGCAGACAACATTCCAATAGATTTTACATTTGCATCTGCATCTATCTCATTATAAGATAATACAACCACACTAGGTAAAACACCTTCTATCATTTTCTTAAAGTATGGTCTTAACGCAGGTGAAGTTAATATTATAGGCTGCTCTCCATTAGAAATAGCAACTTTAACCTGCTTAGTTAAATTATTTATGATATTTTCTGTTTTGTCAGGATCTACAGCAATATAGGATCCAAAATCAGTCTTTTGTACAGCCCCCACAAGCTCTTGTTCTAGAGATGGTTCAATAGTTATAACTCCATTAGTTCTATTTTTCTCTATGTATTTCTGAGAAATTGACCTGCTAAGAGCTTGTCTTACATATTCAGTCAAAACTTCTGTATCTTTAGTTATTACTGCATAATCAGCCAAAGTTTCCAAAATAGTAACCATATCTCTTATGCAAATTTCTTCTTTAAGTAAATGACTTAATACTTTCTGTACTTCTCCTATAGTCATAATCTTAGGTATTAATTCCTCAACAATAACAGGGTTTCTCTCTTTAACATTATCAATAAGCGTCTGAACTTCTTGACGTCCAAGCAATTTATATGCATTAGATTTTACAACTTGAGTTAAATGAGTTGCAACGATAGAAGGTAAGTCAACAATGGTATAACCCTTCATTTCAGCTCTTTCTTTCTCTCTAACAGGTATCCAAACAGCAGGTAGTCCAAATGCTGGTTCTACTGTTTGTTTACCAGGCAAATCTCCATCTGCAGTGCCTGGATCCATTGCTAATACGCAATCGTTCTCAAGTTCGCCTCTAGCAACTTCAACACCTTTTATTTTAATAGAATACTCATACGGAGCGAGTTGAATATTATCTCTTAATCTAATAACTGGGACTATCATACCAAGTTCAATAGCAAGTTGACGTCTTATCATAACAACTCTATCAAGCAAATCTCCACCTTGTGCAGCATCTGCTAATGGGATTATACCATATCCAAATTCTAATTCAATTGGGTCAACTTGTAATAATGTAACAACATTTTCAGGTTTTCTAATTTCTTGAACTTCCTCTTCTTGAACCTGAGTTTGATCAACCTCAGCTTCTTTTTCTTGGGCAGTTTTAAAGCTATATGCAACTAATGCTAAAATAGCAGCAAGTGCCAAAAATGGAACTGTTGGCATTCCAGTAAATGCGAATAAACAGCAAACTACCGCACCAGCTCCCAATACACTTGGATTAGTAAATAACTGATTTATGAAATCTCTACTTAAATTAGATTCTGCACCTGCTCTTGTAACGATAATACCAGTAGATAATGAAATAATAAGAGCTGGGACCTGGCTAACTAAGCCATCACCTATTGTAAGTAACGCATATTCGTTAAGTGCTGTCATTACATCTGACCCATGCATTATTCCTAAAATAACTCCACCAATAAGGTTAACAAAAGTTATTACAATACCCGCAATAGCATCTCCCTTTACGAACTTACCAGCACCATCCATCGCTCCGTAGAAATCTGCTTCTCTTTGAATATTTTTTCTACGAATCTTTGCCTCTTCCTCATTAATCAAACCTGAATTAAGATCAGCATCAATTGCCATTTGTTTACCAGGCATAGCATCCAAAGTAAATCTTGCTGCAACTTCTGCAACCCTCTCAGAACCTTTTACGATAACCAAAAATTGAACTACCATTATAATTATAAATACAATGAAGCCTACTACCATATCGCCACCGGCAACAAATTGGCCAAAACTTTCTACGACTTTACCGGCTTTATCTGTTCCTTGCCCATCACCTAATATAAGCTTAGTAGAAGTAAGGTTTAAACCTAATCGATACATCGTCATGATAAGTAACAATGATGGGAAAATGGACATATCAAGAGGTCCCTTACTATATATTGTATTTAAAAGTATAATTATAGACGCAGTAATATTTATTGTTAAAAGTACGTCAAGTACCGCACTTGGGAGTGGAATAATGAACATTAAAATAACTCCGATAATTAATATACCGACTGTAGCATCTTTTAACTTCATTTCCACACCACCTTTTCATATGTATTTTAATATTATTTCTTTCTACTAAAATATTGTATATTTTTAATTTTAAAATTTCAATAAAATATTTAATTTTGTTGTTAGTAAATTATAGAAAAATGCACAAAAAGAGTGTATTAAAATTTTAATACACTCTTTTATAATCAATTTATATTTTATATGGCAGTATTTCTAGTATAGAAAGTACTATTTAAACTATATCTGCTCTTATCTAACTCCGCAGTATCATAATCCTTTTTCCCACCTATTATATCGACCTCGACACCATAATTAGGCTTATTAATAGGTTTTAAAGAAAATCCAACTATATTATAATAAGTCCCAGTCTCAACATCCCCACCTTTTATACTAATTCTTGTTACTGTCTTGTTCGAAGAATCAAATTCATAGGTCCTTTTATTACTTTCATTGCCAAATTCATATTTCTTATTTTCATAAACTTTGCTACTGTTGACAGGAGTGGTAAAAATTCCATAAGTATTCTCTGATATTAATATAATCTTAGCCTCTTGTGTATCCTGCTGTATTATGTTCATAAGAGACGCTACCGAATTTTGCACTTCCATTTTTTCATTTATAGTATAAGCATCTTTAGAAGATGACTCTAAAATCTTCCAAAAGAAGGCAAGTACCCCGACAAGGCATGCTAAAACAATTACAATTTCTACTAGTGTAAAGCCTTTATTTTGTTTCAAAAGAATCCCTCCTACAATCTGCCATAATTTTGTTTTTCCCAATTACTAATTCCTATAAGTTCATTAATATTAACCATATTACTATTTGAATCATAAAAGTTTATAATAGAATACGTTGTTCCAGAATCATCGTAAGCAAAAGTATTAAATAACGTTCCTTCTCCAAGCGAACTACCATATCCATCAGCACCCAAATAATTGTTTATTATTACTTGAGCTGTCAAATCTTTATCTGCTATAACAGTCATTTGACCATCTATTGTCAATTTGCCAGTTACTATAATCACTCCTGTAAATATAGTATTGGCATCTCCTTTAATAGTTAGATCTCCATCGTGAATTACTATGCCATTTCTAGTAGAATTTTTAAAATCTAAAACTTTATTTCCAGCATTAAGCTTTGAAATATATGTATAAAACTCGCCATCTCTTATTTCTTTCGTACTCGTTCCAAACTTAAGCCAATCTTTAATATCATCTTTAGCTTTATCACTTATTTCCCCAGTCTCTTCAGCAACTGGTACATATCCATAATATGATGTAAATTCTTCAAATCTTGCACCTTTATTAATCATATTTGTCTGTTCTTGTGTAGTAACTGTACGATTCACTAAATTACCATTATTAAATCCTATGCCCTCCAAATATTTTACGATTGCTACTTTAAGAGTAGGCTTCCTTATTGTACTTTCATTTTTTAAGAAATATTGTCTAAAATATTGCCACTTCTCTTGGCTATCAAAATCCTTATATGACATACTACCTGTAGCAAAATTATCAACTAAACTTAATGCCAAATTTGTATCGCCTTCAATTCCCTCTTTACTACCTTTCATAAAATAAGGCGAAAATCTCATTTTCTCAACATCATATTTATTATCTGTAGTGTCAACAAGCGGAGTTTGATACGCAATATAATTTCCCTTTACTGATACACTCTCGCCAGTTTTATAAATAATAGGGTCACCATTTGTATCAATCCTATTGGTACTTTTAACGCCATCTATAAAAGCTCTACCTGCCAAATATAAATTACCTAGATTAATATTTAACCCACTAATATTTGAAGCATTTATTACTATTGCACTACTTGAATCCGCACCCTCATCGTTTTTATCATTAAACCCAAAATAACTAGCGTTTTCATTTTGATTAACTCTAACAGTAGAATTCGAGTTGATTTCTAAATCATCTTTTGCTAACACATCTCCATTAAATTGTACGCTTATTGTTCCAGCAGAACTTGGTGTTTCACTCGGTTCGCCTAAATACAAATTCCTATAATATATTGGATTGCTCCCAGAAACTAATTTAGTAGTTTTCCCAGATACACTCGCCATAATAATATCACCAGCAGTGGCAATTCTTCCACTTTTAACATTAGGGTTCTCGCTATCACCAAAGTCTTCCGTTATTTCAGATCCTCCATTAAGCTTTATTCCTACCCCATTTTCATCAATACCTGCTAAAAGATTACCATTTATAAATAATTTCCCATTTGCTAATACTTCTAGTCCACTATCAGCAATAAGGGCATAATCTAAAGTAG
>JAEEXS010000082.1 GCA_016287855.1 Clostridia bacterium | reverse complement strand
CTTTCTCATGGGATTGCCCGAGAGAGAAAAAGTTGGAGAGTGGCTGGAGCTGACCTGTGCAGAAACGGAAGCACAGGAAGAATTCCTTAACCGTGTTGAGGCGGCTCTTGAGGTGATTGATTACGACTACTATGTCGCCACCATGGAGCCGGCTATTCAAAACGGAGGGATTTCTTATTCCAAGGGAGCCCAGGTAGCAACCGGTTTTTCCGGAAGGCAGTGGATGAAGAAAGCGGGAGCGTATTTTATTTCGAATTCGTGGCGCTCCAATCTGGCAATGCTCGAAGAGGGCGATCTGTTCAAAGCATACCGGGTGGCCATGGGCTATTGGACGCTTGAAGAAATCTGCGATAATTCCTCTGGGTTGGGTAACTACTGGTCCAGGGAGAAGAAGAATGGTCTGTTGTCTGCCGGCCAAACGGAATCCGGCGGTTTTCCGGACGGAGTCGGAAACACCTTCGAAATCTACCGGGATAAAGGCGGAATTGCCTTGGTTGGCGGGTGCTATCTCAGCATGGGCGATATGAGGCCCGTAACCCAGGCACTCCGGTTCTATCCTGATGCTGTCAGCCAGCACGGAAGAGGCGTGCTGGTGATCAAGCAAGACTAAAAATTGGGCGTCAAGCTTCGGCTTGGCGTCCTCTTTCTTTTAAATAATATTTGATAAAGTTTTTTATTCATGGTAAAATTAAGTATATTTGTTGAAAGAGGTAAAAATATGAATGGAAATTTATACTTGGTTTCTACACCAATAGGAAATTTAGAAGATATTACTTTAAGAGCAATTAGAATATTAAAAGAAGTGGACGTTATAGCGGCTGAAGATACCCGCCAAACGTTAAAACTCCTTAATCATTTTGATATAAATAAACCGCTTACAAGTTTTTTTAGGCATAACGAGAATAAAAAGGGAGAATATATAATATCTCTATTAAAAGAAGGAAAAAATATTGCGCTAGTCTCTGATGCTGGAACTCCTGCAATTTCTGATCCAGGAGAAGAACTTGTAAGTTTAGCTATAGAAGAAGGAATTACAGTTATTCCCGTACCAGGACCAGTTGCAGCCACATCTGGTTTAATAATTTCTGGCTTACCAACTGGGCGATTTACTTTTGAAGGTTTTTTACCTATGAATAAGAAAAATCGTAAAGATAGACTGGAAAGTTTAGAGCAAGAACAGCGTACAATGATTTTTTATGAAGCACCTCATAAATTAAAAAGTACATTAAAGGATATGAGAGAATTTTTGGGAAATAGAAAAATTGCTTTAGCGCGTGAAATGACTAAAATTCATGAAGAGGTAATTAGAACTACCTTAGATGAGGCAATTATAAAATATGAAGAAGAAAATCCTAAAGGAGAGTTTGTTTTAATTGTAGATGGATATGACGGAAAAACAGAAAAAGATGTTTTTTGGAAAGATCTTACGATACAAGAGCACTATGATTATTATCTAGCTCAAGGAGAAGATAGAATGAATGCGACTAAAAAAGTTGCAAAAGATAGAGGAGTTTCAAAAAGAGATATTTATGGAGAACTTAATTCTTAAAAAAGGTGGAATTTTGTATGAAATCAAGTAGAAATAAAACTATAAATATTTCCTTAAAGGATGGAAAAGGGTACTTAAATAGATGTATCAAATGGAATAATAAATTAAGTTTTGATGATATAAAAAATAAAATAATAGTTGGAGATACTTTTAAGGTTAGTCCTAAACTTCCTAAAGGAATAGTCGACCTTATGATAGTAGATCCACCATATAACTTAAGGAAAAATTATAATGGAAATGTTTTTAAAAAGACTAATAGAGAAGAATATAGAAAATTTACTAAAGCTTGGATAGAAGCAACTTTACCATTACTTAAACCTAACGCTTCTATATATGTTTGCTGTGATTGGGAATCTAGTATGGTAATAGGCGATGTTTTAATGGAGTATTTTAACGTACGAAATAGAATTACATGGCAAAGAGAAAAAGGTAGAGGAGCAAAAACTAATTGGAAAAATGGTATGGAAGATATTTGGTTTTGCACTATGACTGATAATTATACATTTAATCTTGATGCCGTTAAAATAAGACGTAAAGTAGTTGCACCATATAGAGCTAATGGGAAACCAAAGGATTGGGAAGAAACTAACGACGGAAAAGTTAGAAATACATGTCCTTCTAATTTTTGGGACGATATCTCAATACCATACTGGTCTATGGCTGAAAATACAGCTCATCCTACTCAAAAACCTGAAAAATTATTAGCGAAGTTAATACTTGCAAGTTCTAATGAAGGTGATATAGTTTTTGACCCATTTAATGGCTCGGGTAGTACATCTGTTACGGCTTAAAAGTTAAATAGAAATTTTATTGGTATTGAACAAAATGAACAATATTGTGTTTGGGCACAAAAGCGTTTAGAAATGGCGGATAAAGATAATTCTATACAAGGATATACTAACGGAGTATTTTGGGAAAGAAATTCGTCGGCTGAGCAAAAAAATAGTAAAAAATGTTGAAAGTAGCTAGAAAAATATGTTAAAATTGATGTATAAATTTTGGGGAGGAATTATAATGAATAAAAAAATTTTAATTATTATAATTGCTGTTTTAGCTGTAATTGCACTTGGTCTAGGAATAGCAATTCTTGTTATGCCAGAGCCAGAAAAACCTGTAGAAATAATTCATTATGATAATAATAGATTAATAGAAACGTTGGGAATTACTAGACCTGATAAAAGGGTAGAAAGATTATTAGCTATAAAAACTTATGAAGGAAATCCTAATTTCAATGATATGCTAAAACTTGCTTTGGCAGGAAAATTAGAATATTATGAATTAGACCCAAAATCAGATAATTATATGCTAATAGTTCCTATGAATATAAATGGAAAGATGAGATTATATGACGTTCAATATAGTGATTATGATGAAGAATATCAATTAAAAACTGAAAATCCAGTTTTAAAATGCTATAATGGCGAAAGATTACCTCAAAATTATGCTTTATTGGTAAGATATACAAGACCAAGTAGCCCTAAGTTTGCTGTTAAGTTGTTCCTTAGACAAGATGCAACTACTGGGGTATATCAAACAGCTACATATATGATAACTAATAATGAAAATGGCGAACCTGTAAAAACAATTCAATTTGTAAAAGATGATATCGAACCTGGAACGCAATCATTTGGCTCAGAATTAGAAATTATCAATGAGAATGATAATGTTGATTCTAACGAAAATAATGAAGAAAATGAAGAAAATGGAGATACCCAAGAGAATGGAAATGAAGATAGTGAAAATATTGAATAGAGAGATTTAAATATAAAAGTGTAAACTTATAAAAATATAGTTTACACTTATATTTTAAAAAATGAGGTTGAATTTATGAAAGTAACAGTAAAAGATTTTAATATAGAACAAATTGCAGAATCTGGACAATGCTTTAGATGGAATAAAATTGGTGATATGGAGTATAGAGGAATAATAGGAAGAAATGTTTGTGAAGTTAAACAAACAAAAGACGTAGTAACAGTTAAAGGTGTAAGTGAAGAAGATTTTAATAATTATTTTGATATAAAGCGTGATTATGGAAAAATAAAGGATTTTTATTCTAAGGATAAGATTTTAACCGAAGCTATAAAGTATGGAGATGGAATAAGAATTTTGAAACAAGATAAATTTGAAACATTGATTTCGTTTATAATTTCAGCTAATAACAATATTCCGAGAATAAAGAAATCTGTTGAAGCTATTTGCTTAAATTTTGGTAAAAAGATAAAAGATGAATTTTATACATTTCCTACGCCAGAGGATTTAAGCTTAGCTACTATAGAGGATTTGACTAGATGTGGAGTAGGGTTTAGAGCAAAGTATATTTATAATACATGTAGAGATATATTAAATGGTTTTGATTTAGAAACTGTTTCAAAATTACCTACTACTGAATGCAAAAAAGAATTAATGAAACTAATGGGAGTTGGACCTAAAGTTGCAGAATGTATAATGCTTTATTCTATGCAGAAATTTGATTCTTTTCCAGTTGATGTTTGGATAAAAAGGATTATGGAGGAGCTTTATATAAAGAAAGAGGTATCAAATAGTGAAATAGGAAGAATTGCACAAGAAAAATTCCCGTTATGTCCCGGGATTGTGCAGCAATACTTATTCTTCTTTGGAAGAGAAAATATAAAATAAGGGGTAATATTTATGGAGAGAAAAGAGTCTATAAAAAATTATTTTTTGTATTTTATAGCATATTCAATTATAGGTTGGATATATGAAGTATTTTTAGAAGTAGTTATATATAGATGGGGATTTTCTAATAGAGGGGTTTTATTTGGACCATATTGTCCAGTTTATGGAGTAGGAGCATTATTATTTTTGTTTAGTGCATATAGGTTGATAAAGGATAAAGAATTAAAAAATAAGTTATTATTACTACCAGTTATTTTTATATCGTGCTTACTTATAGCAACGATTGTTGAGCTTATAGCATCATATTTATGCGAAGCCTTTTTAGGTTCTTGGCCTTGGGATTATTCAGGTTATAAAATACATTTTCAGGGGAGAATTGGATTATCTCCGTCTATAAGGTTCGGATTAGGTGGTTGTGCGTTTTTATATATTTTGCAACCATTCTTTGAGAAAATTGTAGATAAAATAGGAAAATGGAGAGACTATATTTTTTATGGAGTATTTGGTATTTTTATTGTAGATATAATTTGCACGATTATTTCTCATATAATATAAAAAGAATATTGACAAATTTAGGTAAAAGCGTATATACTATCAATATAATAAATACTAAGACGAAGGAAAAGTAATTAATGGAGTTTCAAGAGAGAAAGCATTATTGAGCTGAAAGTGCTTTTAAATGAAGTTAATGAAAGAACACCTTTCGAGTAGGTTTGTGAAAAGCAAATTCGTGTCGCTTACGTTATAAAGCTTAGAGTAGTAATATGGGTGGTACCACGATTGAAAGTTCGTCCCTAGTTGTTTTACAACTGGGGATTTTTTGTAGTTTGAACCTATTTTTTAAAGGAGTGATATTTATGCAACAATATTTAAAAGAGATTCATGAACAAAATGAAAAGTTTATGGACAAAGAAATTGAATTAAAAGGTTGGATTAGAAACCACAGAAAGCAAAAGGAGTTTGGGTTTATAGATTTTTATGATGGAACTTGTTTTAAATCTATTCAAGTAGTTTATGATAATAAATTAAAGAATTTTGATTCAATTCAAAAATTAAAAAATGGTTCTGCTATTCAAGTTTTGGGCAAACTTATCAAATCTGTTGGAAGTGGCCAAGAATATGAAATTTCGGCTACAGATGTAGTTTTAATAGGAGATTGTCCTGACGATTATCCTATGCAACCAAAACGTCATACAAGAGAATTTTTAAGAGAACAAGCATATTTAAGACCAAGAGTAAACTTATTCCAAGCAGTATTTAGAGTTAGAAGTATAGCTGCTCATGCTATTCATACATATTTCCAAGAGAATGGATATTTGTATGTTCATACACCTCTTATAACTAAAAATGATGGTGAAGGTGCAGGGGAAATGTTCCAAGTTACTACTCTGGATTTAGATAGAATTGCTAAATCTGGGAAAGTTGATTATGACAAAGATTTTTATGGCGCAAAGGTAGGTCTTACTGTAACAGGGCAACTTGAAGGTGAAACATTTGCGATGGCATTTAATAAAATATATACTTTTGGCCCTACTTTTAGAGCTGAAAACTCAAACACTAAAACACATGCATCTGAATTTTGGATGATTGAGCCAGAGATTGCATTTTGCGATATAAATGGGTTGATGGATATAGAAGAAGATATGCTTAAGTTTATTATAAAATATGTTTTAGAACACGCAAAAGACGAAATGGAATTTTTAGATAAGTTTGTTGAAAATGGACTTATTGAAAAATTAAAAGACGTTTTAGGAAAAACAGCTACTAGAATTTCTCATAAAGATGCAATAGATATCTTACAAAAAGCCGAAACTGAATTTGAATATAAACCAGTTCAAGGAGAAGATATTGCTAAGGAACATGAAAAATATCTTACCACATATTTTAATGGCCCAGTATTTTTAACTGACTGGCCAAAGGATATAAAGGCATTCTATATGAAGTTAAATCCAGACAATAAGACTGTCGCAGCTGTTGACCTACTTGTACCAGGCGCTGGAGAGCTTATGGGTGGTAGCCAAAGAGAAGAGAATTATGATAAATTAATTGCTAGAATGGATGAACTTAAAATGGGGAAAGAAGGACTTGACTGGTATATTAATTTAAGAAAATTTGGTGGTTGCCCTCATAGTGGTTTTGGTATGGGATTTGAAAGACTTCTTATATACCTAACAGGAGTAGATAATATAAGAGATGTAATTCCTTATCCAAGAACTCCAAGATCGGCAGAATATTAATTTTGGAAGTGATGAAGTTATGTATAATAATGAAATAAAATTAATTTTATATGCATATCATAATAGAGGTAACGAAGTCTGTACTTTGTGCTGTTAAGCACATAAAAAAGTATAGAAGGAGAGATTATTATGAAACTTTATAATACATTAACGAGAAAAAAGGATGAATTTAAGCCCCTTGAAGGTAATCAAGTAAGATTATATTCATGCGGACCTACTGTTTATAGTTATGCACATATTGGAAATTTAAGGGCATATTTATTTATGGATTTGTTAAGGCGTTCATTAAAATATAATGGCTATGAATTAAAACACGTTATGAATATAACAGATGTTGGTCATTTGACGTCTGATGCAGACGAAGGAGAAGATAAGATGGAAAAGGCTGCAAAAGCCCAAAATAAATCTCCTTGGGAAATTGCTAAGATGTATACTGAAGAATTCTTTAAAGATTTTGAAAGATTAAATATTGATATGCCTGAAATAATTGCAAAAGCAACAGACCATATTCCAGATATGCTTGAGTATGCTAAAGAAATCGTAAAAAATGGTTACGGATATGAAACAAGTAACGGAGTTTATTTTGATATTTCAAAACTAGATAGATACGGAATTTTATCTGGAATAAGTTTAGAAGATCAATTAGCGGGTGCAAGAATTGCAGTTGATGATGAAAAGAGAAGCCCTCTAGATTTTGCAATTTGGATAAAAGCACCTGAGAATCATATAATGAAATGGGATAGCCCTTGGGGATTATCTTATCCAGGGTGGCATCTAGAATGTTCTGCTATGGGTAGAAAATATTTAGGTGATGTTTTTGATAGACATACTGGTTGTGAAGATCATATTCCTATTCATCATGAA
>JAEEXS010000081.1 GCA_016287855.1 Clostridia bacterium | reverse complement strand
ATCTCCTCACGAGAAAAAATCTTCTTTGGTTCTTCCTCAATACTTCCTTTGCTAAGCATTTCTCCATACTCAAATATAGTTGTATCAATTTTGTCTACAACCCTTTGAGGCTCTTCTAAAAATATCAAATAGTCATCCGTCAAATAATCTAAAAATGATACAAATTTATCTTCATCCTGGTCTATTGTTGCTACAGGAAATACCTTTGCACTTTCACATTGCTCAATAGTTCTTTGAGACATAACATCAAAAATTCTTATTGAATCAACTTCTGTATCAAAAAACTCAATCCTTATAGGATTAGCTGTTGTTGGAGAATATATATCTAATATTCCGCCCCTTATTGCAAATTGCCCTACTCCTTCTACTATTTCTGCTCTTTCGTAACCACAATCAACTAAATGCTTTGAAATATCTTCAATTTCATATGATTTACCTATTTCAAAAGTCATTACACTATCTTTATATGAATTAATTTTAGGGAATGAATTCAGTAAAACCCCAGTAGTAATAACAATATTCGGTTTTTCATTATTTAATAATTTTTGAAAAATTTCTGCTCTTTTTATATAAATATCTTTACTCTTTATTGAATTTTTGAATATAAGATTCTCTTCTGGGAAAAAATACACCTTATCTTGAAGGAAAAAAGATAAATCTTCTATTGTCTCCTCTACTTCCATATCATTTTGCACAACAAAAAGAAATGGACGAGACGATACCTCAGAAATAGAAAAGGCAAGATGCCTTTTCTGAGTGCCTGTAACTCCATTTATTACAATAGAATTGTTTTTTATTGCCTTTAATATTTCATTAAAGTTTTTTACTGGTTTTATTACTTCTGCAAACTTATTCATACAAATTTCCTCCGCAAAGGGAATTTTAACTACGCTCTTCAATAGCCCTTAACATCTTAGGTATAAATTGCTTTTTCCTAGAAATAACACCTTTTAAAACTTTATTTTTTACATCTGGGAATGCATAATTAAGTAATTCCTTTGCACCATTTCCACTACATATTATTGTACTAGATTGGTCTTTTATGTCTGTAATTAAGAAAAATACCATAGAAAGATTTGCATTTTGTCTTGCTGTCTCAATATAATCTGTAATAAGTTTTTTAGCTTCAGACAAATTCTTTTCAGACATAAAACTACCTTGTCCTACTCCAAACTTAACATTTGCACTCTCAAACATTTTAAAATCTTGGAAAAATACTTCTTCCGCACTTATACCTTCTAAATTTTCTCCAGCTTCAAACATCTCTTTTGCCAGCTCTTCTACTTCTACTTTAGCAATTTTAGCTAATTTTTTTGCAATCTCCTCGTCAATAGGTGTACAAGTAGGGGATCTAAACATCAACGTATCTGATATAATTGCTGCACAAAGTACTCCTGCAATATCTTGTGGAATTTTAACTCCATTTTCCTCATACATTTGAGAAATAATTGTTGCAGTACTTCCAACAGATTGGTTTCTAAAGAATACCGGAGCTGGTGTCTCTATACTACTTATTCTATGGTGATCTATAATTTCAAGTATTTCTGCTTCTTTATAGCCATCAACACATTGAGTCTTCTCGTTATGATCAACAAGGATTAATTGTTTCCTCTTCATATTCATAAAGTTTCTACGCGAAATCATTCCACGATAACGTCCATCAGGGTCTGTTACAGGAAAATATGAATGTTTAGCCTTACTCATAGCCTCGCTTACTTCCTCGATAGGATCTGTTAAACTAAAATATTTTAAATTATCTTTAAACATAAAATATCCAACTGGCACACTTTGATTTATTGTGCAAGTAGCTTCAAATGGATCTAGTGGTGTAGTAATAATAGTCGTTTTATGCTCTTTTGCAATTCGTACTATGGTTTGAGCAACAGATGCATTATTACAAATAATTATACAAGCTGCATTCATTTCAATTGCACAAAGTTGAGTATCATATCTATTACCGCAAATAACAATATCTCCCTTTGATACCGTAGATTCTATAAATTCTGGGCTATTTGACCCCAATATAATTTTACCACTTGTGATAGTAATATCCGTTTTTCCGCATATAACAGTTCCATTTAGTGTTTTTATAACATTTTCAAAATGAGTTTTAGCTTCTGCTAAAGTATTACAATTCATTTCCATATTACTAACTGCAATATTATTTATTGTAACTAAGCCTTTTAAGTGACCATTATCTGCTACTACTGGTAACGCACTTATTTGATTATCTCGCATCATAACAAGAGCATCATGCATAGTCATATCTTCACTAACACCCTCAACTTCTTGAATATCTATATCTTGAACTTGAGCACTAACATCCTCGAAAAGTTTAGGCAATTCTTGATTAAAACGCTTTAAAACATATTCAGATTCCCTATTAATATCTCCAGTTCTAGCAGGTGCATATCCTTTTCCGTTTATAGCATTTTTTAAATATGCATAACCGATTGCTGAACAGATTGAATCTGTATCTGGATTTTTATGTCCAATAACAAATATTTTCCTTTTTTCTGAAATAAGATCACTCATTTTTGCTCCTCCAATTACTTCATACTATCTACATTTTTTATATACAAAAAATGATGCAGGGTTAATCCCCACTGCATCATTTTTATGGCTGGGATGGCAGGATTCGAACCTACGAAATGCCACAGTCAAAGTGTGGTGCCTTACCGCTTGGCTACATCCCAATATCTGGGGTGGACGATGGGACTTGAACCCACGACAACCGGAACCACAATCCGGCGCTCTACCAACTGAACTACATCCACCATCCGAACTTCTATATTTTACATTATTATTTTTTTATTGTCAATATATTAAACATTAAAACTTACTTATCAAAACAAAATTTTGTCATAATTATCAAAAAAAATCATAAAATTTATTAAAAGCTCTTGAAAATAAGCCTCTGTAATGTTATATTAATAAAGTAATTCTTTTGGCGCCATAGCCAAGTGGTAAGGCACGGCTCTGCAAAAGCTTGATCCTCGGTCCGAATCCGAGTGGCGCCTCCAAAAAAAATCACTAAGATTTAATCTTAGTGATTTTTCTTTTTAATAATTAGTAGCTTTTACTTCGAAATATGCTTTTGGATGAGCACAAACTGGACAAACTTAAGGAGCCTTATCTCCAAAGTGGATATGACCACAATTCTTACAAATCCAAGCAACTTTTCCTTCTTTATTAAATACTTTTCCGGCTTTTATATTTTCTAACAAAGCTAGGTATCTTTCTTCATGTTCTTTTTCAATATTTCCTACTGCCTCAAATAAATAAGCAATTCTATCGAAACCTTCTTCTTTAGCTTCTTTAGCAAATCTTGCATACATATCTGTCCATTCAGCATTTTCTCCGGCAGCAGCATCTTTTAAATTCTCTTCAGTAGTAGGTATATCGTTATCATGCAAAAGCTTAAACCAAATCTTTGCATGTTCTTTCTCGTTACCAGCAGTTTCTTCGAAAATATCTGCTATTTGGTTGAACCCTTCTTTACGAGCTTTAGAAGCATAGTAAGTATATTTATTTCTAGCTTGTGACTCACCTGCAAAAGCAAACATTAAATTTTGTTCTGTTTTTGAACCTTTTAATTCCATTAGAATCTCCCCTTTCAACAAGGTTAATATATCATTATAGCCATACTAAGTCAATATTTTTCCACCAAAAAAGCGAGGCTTAAACCCCGCTTTTTATTATCTAAAATTTATTCTTCTACTGGAACTTCTTCTTCCTCTATTTTTTCAAGTTTAGAAACAGAAACTTCATAAGCCACTTTCTTTTCTACATTTCCATCAGTAGATTTCTTCTCATATTCTCTACTTTGAATTCTTCCATAAACCTTAATCTTTTCTCCAACTGCAAAGCTTTCACAATATTTAGCATTTCTACCCCAGGCAATACAAGGAATATAATCAGATTTATTATATGCACGATTTACTGCTATTAATAAATCACTAATCTCTCTTCCAAAAGGTGTTTGACGATAATTAGGTTTCTTACAAACAAAACCTTCAAGATAAATTTCGTTTTGATCTTCGCCTTCAGCTGCATCATCTAAAATTATTTCTCTTGCAAAAACCATAAGTACTAACTTGCTATGGCCACTCTCTGGATTATTATACGAACGAAATTGTCCATTTAATCTAACTAGAGTTCCAATTTTTAAGCTATCTAGCATAAGTAATCTTTCTGAAAATAAAACAGGTATAATATCTAAACTCCCGCTTAATCTCTTTACTTCTAAATTAAATTGATAAAACTTTTCACCGTATACCTCGTGACTTAACTTTGGTTCTTCTACTACCTTGCCGAATAACAACACCTTGTTATTCTCCATTAGTAAATTAGTCAACTTAAATCTCTCCTCTCACGTATTTTAAGTATATGTTTTATAATATGCGAAAATTTTCAAATTAGTTAATTTTTTCCTACTATATTATTCTAACACATATTTCATAAAAATGGAAGAGTTTTTGGTTAACATATTAAAATTATGTACACCAAATATACAAATACCTCATAATAATTTATATTATGAGGTACCTATATATCAATATATATTAGGCTTTCAGCCAATCTTTACCGTCTGTCATTCTAGCAGCCAACATAGAGCCACTTGTATCCCCAATTACATTTAAAACAGTCGCAGGTGGATCAATAATTGTTGCAATTATTGTTAAAAGTGGTAATGCGCCAACTGGATAACCCATAAGAACTAGTATCATCATTTCAGAAATTGTTCCGCCACCAATAGGAACAGCTGTAACTAGAAGCGTTACTACTAGCGCAGTTAATAGTATTTTTCCAACTCCTGCAAAACCTACTATACTCGTTCCAAAGAAACATACTAAGAACATTATCTTAAACACTGAGCCAATTACAGAACCATCTTTATGAAAGCTTGTGCCAAGTGGAATCATAGGCTCTGCAATATCATCTGGAACACCAATAGCCTTTGCCGCTTGTAAATTTACAGGAATAGATGCAGCACTTGAACATGTAGCTAACGCTGTAACTGTTGCTGGGAAAATATTTTTCCAAAATACTTTAAATCCAGGTTTTCCGGCAGCAATAAACGCATATAACGAATATACTACAAAGTAGAAGAAAACTGCGACTACCGTATATATTACAAACGTTTTAGCAAAACCTATTACAATCTCTGCACCAAAAGTCCCGACCAGTGCTGCAAAATAGCATCCAAGTCCAATAGGTGCATAATACATTATTATCTTTAATACATTCATAATTACATCAGTTAAAGATACTAAAAATTCTCTTACAGGCTTTGCCTTCTCACCAGAGAAATTCATAGCTAAGCCAAACAAGATAGAAAATACAATTATTGCTATTATATTTTGTCTTGAGAATAACCCTGCAAAATCTTTAACAGTTATAGCCTCAACTGTTCTATCTAATATTGTTAAATCTTCTTCAACAGCCATTTCATCATAATTAAGTTGTAGCTCTTGCTCTATCGCTTCTTTATCTTCTATATTAACTAACTTAACAAAATATGTACTTAAAAATCCGATTAATACCGCAACTAATGACATTATTATAAATACTAAAAATATATTAATCATTATTTTGCCAAGTCTTTTAGGTTGTTTCATGTTTGAAATTGAAGTTGAAATTGTAAGAAAAATTAAAGGAACTATTATTACTAACAACAAATTAATAAACACGTCACCAAAAGGGCTTAAAACTTTTGCACCAGGTCCCCAAACAATACCTACTATTGCTCCGATTATGATTGCTATAAGGAGAATTATGCTTTGCTTATACGTTGAAAAAATTTTTCCCATCGACACCCACTCCTCTTTATAATTTTACCTACAATATAATTATACTAATTAAAATATATTATTCAATATATTTTAAAAACTACCAAGATTTTAATTTTCTTTTTTTACCGAAACCTTCATTATACGTCTAAAATCTTTTTTTAAGATTGTAAATTTTAGTCCAGCACAATCTATACTCTCACCCTCATTAGGGATTCTTCCCATTTGCTCAATTATAAGCCCGCTAACTGTTGAGATTTCAGGGAATTCATTTTCCATATCAAAATAATCAAAAAGCTTATCTAAATTTAGCCCTCCAGCGACTTTACACTCATTTTCGGATATTTCCTCAAATTCAGATGTAACTTTATCATGCTCATCCCAAATTTCACCAACAAGTTCTTCCAAAATATCTTCAAGTGTAACTATTCCCATTGTTCCACCATAGTCATCAGTAACGACTGCCATATGAGATTTATTTTTTTGTAATAATTTTAACAATTTGAAAAGTTTCATTGAATGTGGAACAAATTGAATAGGTTTAATTATACTTTGAATAGTATTTTTCTTATGAATAACGTAGTTATTAAAATCCTTTTCATTTATTATTCCAACTATGCTGTCTATTGTACCATCAAAAACAGGAAATCTTGAAAAACCACTCTCGAAAAATTTCTCAATTATTTCCTCTTCTGTTTCTTCAGTTGAAATAGCCACAATATCTACTCTAGGAGTTAATATATCCGATACAACTAGATCATTAAAACTTATTGCATTTTTAATTAATGTACTCTCTTCTTCGTTTAATTCTCCCTCTTCTTCTGCTTCTTGAACTAAATTAAGTAATTCCTCTTCCGCATCTTGATCTTCATCTTTTCCTAAAATTTGAGACATAAAATCTTTAAACTTACTAAATCCATTTTCGTTTTCTTCATTTTCCATTTTATCGTCTCCTTACTAATAAATTAAAGATGTTTATCTACCCTTTCCCAAGGCAAATCTATATCACTTCTACCAAAATGACCATAAGCTGCTGTTTGTTTATATATAGGTCTTCTCAAATCTAATGTATCAATAATTCCAGACGGTGTCAAATCAAAATTATTTAAAACTATATCTACTAATTCTTCCTCAGATTTTACCCCTGTTCCAAAAGTATCAACTCTAACAGAAACAGGTTTTGCAACTCCAATAGCATAAGCGAGTTGTATTTCACATTTCTTTGCTAACTTAGAAGCAACAATATTTTTAGCAATATATCTAGCCATATATGCCGCAGACCTATCTACTTTCGTAGGATCTTTTCCAGAAAATGCTCCACCACCATGTCTTGCATATCCGCCATAAGTATCTACTATTATCTTTCTACCTGTTAATCCAGAATCTCCTTGAGGTACACCTATTACAAACCTTCCAGTTGGATTAATAAATATCTTTGTATCACCATCCATAAGTTCTGGTGAAATGATAGGCTTTATAACATTTTCTATAATTCCTTCTCTTAATTCTTCTTGAGAAACATCTGGAGAATGTTGACTTGAAATTACTATAGTATCTATTCTTTTTGGTTTATCATTTTCATCGTATTCAACAGTAACTTGAGTTTTTCCGTCTGGACGTAAATGC
>JAEEXS010000005.1 GCA_016287855.1 Clostridia bacterium | reverse complement strand
TAAACCCAAAATTCCAAATGGAATTGTTGTTTCGAAACATACTCTTCCGTTTATATTAAATTTATTTGTACTATAATCCCACCATCTAGCTTTAAAAATTTTTTCCATTGCCCAACTAGTAATATATTCTAGTAAAGAACAAATAACCATCCCAAATATAAATAAAGCAATAGGATCATCAACATATCTGTTTAACAATATTGTTATTAACACTGCTCCCCAGCCATATATTGGACAATATGGTCCGATCAAAAAGCCCCTATTTACAAACTTCTTTTCCGCTATTAGTACTACTAATACTTCCATACACCAACCTAGTATAGCATACGAAGAAAATAGTAATAAATATATGTCTATCTTATGTAGCAACAATCTCATCTCCAATTACTCATTAGATTTATTTTTCCTATAAACGTTATGTATAAACTCAAAAAATTCTATTAAAGTACAATATTTATCAATAAATGTTAACAACATTCCTTCTTTACTTTTTGGGGGAATAAGAGTTACTGGAAACATATGATTTTTTATTATATCTTTTTCTTTTTCAGTTAAATCAAATACTTTACACGCATTTTCACATGCTGTTTTCCCATGAGTATAAGCATGTAATCCTTTATGGTCTTTTTGCTTCTCTCGCCAGTTATATAAAAATAAGTCGTGTAGCATTGCTCCCCTTGCAGCAGATTTATAATCCCAATTAAATTTTTTTGAAATACAATAACAATAATAAGATGCCATATAACAATGCTCATAACAATTAGTGTTAAAGTGCTGAGTATATTTACGCATACTCTTTACCGTTTCATTCTCTATTAAATCTTTTATTATTTCATTAAATTCAATATCATTCTCAGAATTAATTTTCATTTGCTCTTTCATATTACTCATCCTTGCACTTCTTTTGTTAAATTATAACTTATACAAAACTCTAAAATAGTGATTCTATTCCTCTTTACGCATTTTTACCACAACAATTTTTGTATTTCTTCCCAGAACCGCAAGGGCAAGGATCATTTCTGCCTACCTTTTCTCCGCTCTTTACCGTAACTGGTTTCTTTGGTTCATCGCCTCCACGTGACTCATTCATAACAATATTTGCGTCTCTTCTTCTAATATTCCCAGCATTCTTATTAGCTATATGGAACATAACACGAACAACATTCTCTTGAATAGACCTTGTCATCTCTTCAAACATCTGATTTCCTTCAAACTTGTACTCTACAACAGGATCTTTTTGAGCATATCCACGTATATATATACCTTGTTTTAGTTGATCCATAGCATCAATATGCTCCATCCAATGCTCATCTACTACCTGAAGTAAAATTACGCGTTCTACTTCTCTAAACTCTTCTTCGCCAAATTCCTCTTCTTTCTTATTATATATTCCCATTACTCGCTCAGTAAGCTCATCTACTAACGTTTCTCTAGTTAAACCATCCCATCTATTTTGAGGTACAACAAAGTCAGGTATATTAAATATATACTCAATTCTAGCACGCATAGCTTCAAAATCCCAATCTTCAACGTATTTATCTGTAGTAAAGCGCATAATACTATCTTCTGCAACAGCCTCAACCATATGTCTTATTTGATCAGTCATATTTTCACCAAACAAAACTCTACGTCTGTCTTTATAAATCAAATCTCTTTGTAAGTTCATAACATCATCAAATTGAAGTACGCTCTTACGAATAGAAAAGTTTCTACCTTCAACTTTCTTTTGAGCATTCTCAATAGACCTAGTAATCATACCCATCTCAATAGGCATATCCTCTACGTCGGCTCCACCAAGGCGATTAACCATTGCAAGTATATTTTCTCCGCCAAACAATTTCATTAAATCGTCTTCAAGAGAAATAAAGAATCTACTTTCACCTGGATCTCCTTGACGGCCAGAACGACCTCTTAACTGATTATCTATTCTTCGGCTCTCATGTCTTTCTGTACCAATAACCTTTAGTCCACCAGCTTCTATAACTTTTTCACGTTCAACTTCTATTTCTTCTTTATACTTATTATTTAACTCTTGGAAAACTTTTCTTGCATCTAAAATTTCAGCATTATCTGTTTCCGCAAATCCTGTAGCTTCTACTATAAGCTCATCTGAAAAGCCTTGTTTTCTCATTTCTTGTTTTGCTAGATATTCCGAGTTACCACCAAGCATAATATCTGTACCACGTCCAGCCATATTAGTAGCAATAGTAACAGCACCATATTTTCCGGCTTGAGAAATAATTTCAGCTTCTTTTTCATGATACTTCGCATTTAAAACTTCGTGTTTAATTCCTTCACGGCTTAACATCTTGCTTAATTGTTCTGATTTTTCAATAGTAATTGTACCTACTAAGACTGGTTGCCCTTTTTCGTGGCTAGCCTTAATCTCCTCAACAACAGCTTTGAATTTTCCCTTTTCTGTTCTATATACAATATCATTCAAATCTTTTCTTATAGTTGGCTTATTTGTAGGTATAGCAATAACATCCAATTTATATATTGATTGGAATTCGTCTTCTTCTGTCATAGCCGTACCTGTCATACCAGACAATTTATTATACATTCTAAAATAATTCTGGAAGGTAATAGTAGCAAGAGTCCTACTCTCGTTTTGGACCTCTAATCCTTCTTTAGCCTCTATTGCTTGGTGTAGACCCTCGTTATACCTTCTTCCAAACATAAGACGTCCAGTAAACTCATCTACAATTATAACTTGACCGTCTTTTACAACATAATCTATCTCATTTTTCATAATTCCATGAGCTTTTAAGGCTTGGTTTATATGGTGAGCTATTGTACCATTTTCGGAATCAGATAAATTTTCAATGTTAAAATATTGTTCTGCTTTTTTAGTACCTCTTGAAACCAAAGTTGCAGTTCTTGCCTTTAAGTCAACGATATAGTCATAATCATCTCCAGCTTCATCACCATCGTCAATTTCTTTTTCATTAGATTCAACTATAATCTTAGGTTTTAAAGTTCTTACAAATCTATCTGCTTGTTTATACATATCTGTGGACTTTTCAGCCGGTGCAGAAATAATAAGTGGAGTTCTCGCCTCATCGACCAAAATACTATCTACCTCATCGACAATAGCGTAGTTTAACTCACGTTGAACCATATTTTCTTTATATTGAACCATATTGTCTCTTAGATAGTCAAATCCAAATTCATTATTTGTACCATAATTTATATCGCAAGCATAAGCCGCTTTTTTATCTTCAGACATCATCCCATGAACAACTAATCCAACAGTTAATCCTAAATATTTATATACCTTACCCATCCAGTCGCTATCACGCTTTGCAAGGTAATCGTTGACGGTAATAACATGAACACCTTTACCAGTAAGCGCATTTAAATAAACCGGTAAAGTCGCAACCAAAGTTTTTCCTTCACCAGTACGCATTTCTGCAATTCTTCCTTGATGAAGAACTATACCACCTATAACTTGGACTTTAAAATGTTTCATTCCTAAAACACGCCAAGCAGCCTCACGCATAGTAGCAAAAGCATCTGGCAATATCTCATCTAGAGTTTCTCCATCTTCTAAACGTTGTTTTAATTCAGCTGTTTTTCCTTTTAATTCAGCTTCAGATAATGCTGCATATTTATCTTCTAATGCCATAACATCTTCAACGATAGGCATAATTCTCTTTACTTCACGTTCACTATATGTTCCTATAATTTTTTCAATTAAACTCAAAATAAAAACCTCCCTTTCACTCATTCATAATTTATCACATAATAGTGAGAATAACAAGTGAAAGATAGGTTTATTCCAAAATTTTTGTTTCAATTACTGTCATATGTTTGTTCCCTCCATACACTCCCTCAATTAAAACATGAGTCGGCTTTGTATTAATATCTGGCTGAACAAATTGCACAATTTTCGGTTCAATCTTATTTTCTCGCATAGCGCACATTATATCGCACAATCTATCCGGCCTATGTATCATAAAAAGCTTTCCAAGAGGCTTTAATAACATAGCACTAGAATAAATAACATCGTTTAACGAGCATAATATTTCATGTCTTGCAATAGCCTTTGTATCGGCTTCATTTACAACACCGCATCCACCGGTCCTATATGGTGGATTACAAGTAACGACATCAAATTTAGATTTTCCAAGAATATTAAAGACATTTTTTAAATCTTCGTTAAGTATCTCAATTTTTTCTTGCAAATTATTCATCTCAACATTTTCTTTAGCAAGCTTTGCGACCTCTTCTTGAATTTCTACTCCAATAATCTTTTTTGCCGGAATTTTTGCAGAAAGTAATACGGGTATGATTCCATTACCCGTACACAAATCTACTACCTTCGCATCTTCTTTGCAGTGTACGAAATTAGCCAACATCACTGCATCAATGCCAAAGCAAAACATATCCGTTTCTTGTATTAACTTAAGTCCGTTTAAATCTAAATCATCAATTCGTCTCATCTGCTTTTTTACCTTTAGCAAAGTGTCCCATAATTTTAACAGCTATATATAAAATAGTTAAAACTCCAAAAACACTTGCCATTCCTATACCCATTATTTTCATTCCTGCTTCTAAATTTTCCATCATTGTTTTTTCATTTAAAACTTCTTCTAAGCTTCTATCTTCTACTAAAGTTTCTTCTTTTTCATTAGTTGCTTCTAAAACATCATTTTCGGTTTCCTCTATAACAAATATTCCCGTATGTTCACCTTTATCATTAATTATCTCCGTCCAATTCATAAAGCAGCCCTCCTTTTAAACAAACATTTGAACAAGTGCAATTATGCAACCACCGGCAATTGCAGAACCAAGTTGTCCGGAAACATTTGCACTTACTGCTTGCATCAAAATAAAGTTGCTTGGATCTTCTTCATGAGCAATCTTTTGAACAACACGTGCAGACATAGGGAAAGCCGAAACACCTGCAGCCCCTATCATAGGGTTTATCTTTTTCTTAACAAATAAATTAACTATTTTTCCGAAAATAACACCAGTTGCTGTTCCAAAAACAAACGCAAGTAAACCCATTCCAAGTATCAACAAAGTTTGAGGTCTTAAAAATGCATCTGCTGTCATTGTAGAACCTATCGTAATTCCTAATAACAATGTAACTAAGTTAGACAATTCATTTTGAGCTGCACCAGACAATTTTTCAAGCACACCACAAACTCTTATTAAATTACCAAACATCAAAAGACCAACTAAACTTACACTCATAGGAGCAATTATTCCTGAAACTAAAGTAACTATAATAGGGAATAAAATGAGTAACCACTTTGGTGCAGGTTCTTCAGTATATTCCATTTTTATTTGTCTCTCTTTTTTAGTTGTAAGCAATTTTATTACAGGTGGCTGAATTATAGGAACCAATGCCATATACGAATATGCTGCAACAGTAATTGCTGGAAGTAGTTTCGCAGCTAACCTATTTGCGACGTATATTGATGTAGGGCCATCAGCCGAACCAATAATACCAATTCCACAAGCTTCATATATATTAAATCCAAATACAATCGCAAGAATTATAGTTAGGAAAATTCCCATTTGAGCAGCTGCCCCAAAGAAAATCATAAATGGATTTTTAAGAAGTGGCGTAAAATCAACCATAGCACCAATTGCTATAAATATTAATACAGGGAAAATTTCAGTAGTTATTCCCACATTATACATTAATTTTAAAAACCCAGGTTCTTCTGCTGTACCTAATACTGCCGAATAAGGAATATTTGCAAGTATTGCTCCAAACCCTATAGGTAGTAATAACATCGGTTCGTACTGTTTTTTAATAGCTAAAAATATAAGTACACCACCAATCAAAAACATAATTCCGGCTTGCCAAGTAAGGCCAGTAACCCCTCTTAATAGTTCTTCCATATAGGTCCTCCTTCAAATTTACAATGTAAATTTGTCTTTATATAATTACAAATTTTCAGCACCAAAAGAATATGGCAACAATTCTTCTAAAGTAAATTTTCTAACTTCGTCTCCTGTTTCGTTAACACCTATTATAATCGTATCTTTAGTGCAAAAATCATTTAAATCTTGTCTGCAACTTCCACATGGGATACAAAAATTCTCACTACTAGGATCTCTTTCTTCAGACCATCCTGCAGTAATAACATACATAATTTTCTTTCTCTCAGAAAGGAAATATGAAGCCAATGCGGATTGCTCTGCGCAAACCGTTGAACCATTTGAAGATTCCCAATTAATACCAACGAATTCATTTCCAGCTTCATCAATAAGAACTGCACAAACATCATAACGAAAATAATACGATATAGCTTTTTTTGAAGTAATAATAGCTTTATTTACTGCATCTTTTAATAAATCAGGCAATTCATCAACTTTTATTTGTTCCATAATATCCCTCATTTCTACCAGTTTATTATATTAAAATAATTTACAAAAAACAAGAAAATTAAACGTATATTTAAAAAATGTAAATATACGTTTAAGGAGCGAGTTCCACAGATAAAATTTTCAAATATTTTTCTTTGAAAAATTTTATCGAGGACCTACCTAAGCAGGAAAACGTATATTTACATTTTTAAGTTAGCCTATTTAATTTTCTTATTTTTTTAAATTGAAGAATGCTTCGTGACCAAGATATTGAGAAATATCTCCCAATTCTTCTTCAATTCTTAATAATTGATTATATTTTGCAACTCTATCTGTACGTGAAGGAGCACCAGTCTTTATTTGACCAGCGTTCATAGCAACAACTAAATCAGCAATTGTTACATCTTCTGTTTCACCAGAGCGGTGAGATACAACAGCAGTATAACCAGCACGATTTGCCATACTAATAGCGTCTAATGTTTCTGTTAATGTACCAATTTGGTTAACTTTTATAAGGATTGAATTAGCAACTCCTAAATCAATACCTTTCTTTAATCTTTCAGTGTTTGTAACAAATAAATCGTCACCAACTATTTGAACTCTATCTCCAATTCTGTCTGTAAGTAGTCTCCATCCATCCCAATCTTCTTCAGACATACCATCTTCCAAAGAAATTATCGGATATCTCTCTACTAAATCTGCCCAGTATTCAACCATTTCTTCTCTTGTCTTCATTATATCTGTCTTCCAGAAATAATAAGAACCTTCTTGACCTTTAGCTTTTGCTTCATCATACATTTCTGTCGCAGCAGCATCCATTGCAATTTTAAACTCATCTCCTGGTTTGTATCCAGCTTGCTTGATAGCTTCAACAATAACTTCAAGAGCTTCTTCATCTTTTTGAAGATTTGGTGCAAAGCCACCTTCATCTCCAACTGCTGTATTATATCCTCTGCCTTTTAATACTTTCTTTAAGTTGTGGAATACTTCAGCACACATACGAAGCGCTTCTCTCCAAGAATCTGCACCAACTGGCATAATCATAAACTCTTGAATATTTACGTTGTTGTCTGCATGTTTTCCGCCATTTAAAATGTTCATCATAGGAACAGGTAATGTTTTAGCATTAACTCCTCCAACATATTGATATAATGACAAACCTAAAGCTTCAGCAGCAGCATGAGCACAAGCTAAAGAAACTCCAAGAATTGCATTAGCTCCTAACTTTCCTTTATTAGGTGTTCCATCTAAAGCTATCATAAGTTCATCTATTGCTACTTGATCTAATACATTCATACCCTCTACTTCAGGTGCAATTATTGTATTTACGTTATCTACTGCATTTTCAACGCCTTTACCAAGGTATCTACCCTTATCTCCATCTCTCAACTCTACAGCCTCAAAAGCACCAGTAGACGCACCAGATGGGACAGCAGCTCTACCCATTATTCCGCCTTCAACAATAACCTCTACCTCAACAGTAGGATTACCTCTTGAATCTAGAATCTCTCTTGCATATACACTCTCAATCTCTAAGTATTGTTTCATATACACAGCCTCCTATTAAAAAATAATAATTACATATTATTATTACTACTTTTGAACTTTATAGTCAATACCAATATTTTCAATTTGCCAGTCTATTGGCTCCATACCGTTTTTCTTTAAAAATTCATTTGCTTTTGAAAAATGTTTACAACCAAAGAAGCCATTAAAAGCAGATAACGGGCTTGGATGAGCTGCTTTTAATATATAGTGATTAGGATTAGTAACTAAAAGTTCTTTCTTTTTAGCATTAGCACCCCAAAACATGAAAACTATAGGTTTTTCTCTTTTATTAAGTTCCTCTATTACTCTATCTGTAAACGTTTCCCAACCACAAGTTTTATGAGAATTAGCAAGACCCTGCCGTACTGTTAAAACATTATTTAGCAGTAATACTCCCTGCTTTGCCCATTTTTCTAAAAAGCCGTTGTCTGGAATATAGCAACCTAAATCATCTTGAAGCTCTTTATAAATATTAACTAAAGACGGCGGAGTTTTTATTCCTTTTTTAACAGAAAAACAAAGCCCATGAGCTTGACCTTCTTCGTGATATGGGTCTTGACCAATTATTACAACTTTTATATCGTTATAATCGCACATTTTCAAAGCATTAAAGATATCATACATATCTGGGTAAATTTTATAATGATTATATTCATAAACTAAAAATTTTCTTATTTTTTTATAGTAATCTTTTTCAAATTCATCTTTTAATATCTCGTCCCACGAATTGCCTAAATTAACCATAGTAGTCCTCCTAATTATAGTCATTCATAGCCTTTACTATTCCGTCCTTTACTAAAGTAATTACTGCATCTACCGCTTTATCCGTGCTTTTTTCTATCTCAATTAACTCTTCATTAGAAAATCTTCCCAAAACAAAATTTATTAAATCTCCTTTAGCTTCTTCATTTCCAATTCCTACTTTTACTCTCTTAAATTGTTCTGAGCCCAACTCTTTAACTAAGGATTTAACGCCATTATGGGTCCCAGCCGAGCCTCTTTCTTTTATCCTTATAGTCCCAACTGGCAAATCTAAATCGTCAAAAATTGCAATAACATTCTTTACATCTTCTTTATAAAAATCTAATACTAAACGTGCTGCTTCGCCACTTAAATTCATATAAGTTTGAGGTTTTACTAAGACTACTTTTTGTCCCTCTATATTTCCAGTTCCAATAAGTGCTTTATGCTTCTCTTTTGAAATATCTATATTATATTTATCTGCCAATTTATCTATAGTAACAAAACCAGTATTATGCCTGGTTTTTTCATATTCTTTTCCTGGATTTCCAAGACCTATAATTATGTACAAAACTCTCACTCCTTTTGGCACTTCGGGCGGGAGTCGAACCCGCATCAACAGAATCGGAATCTGTTACCTTATCCGTTAGGCCACCAAAGCATCAATTTATTTTATCATAAAAAGAAATGTATAGCAATAAAAAAGGATATCAAAACGATATCCTAAAACAGTTTATTTTTTATAATACTATAAAATTTATACAATATAGACCTTAAGTGTTTATAAACTCTTCCAGATGCATCTCCAAAGTATATCAACTATTACTTCTCCTACCCCTACATCCTTGCACCATAAATAAACTATAACTCCTAATATAATAAATGCAATCAAGCACTTTAATAGATTTTTTATAACTTCAGGATTAAACTTTTCTTTTATTTTTTGTATTTTTAAATCCTTTCTTATCTGCTCTGCAGTTTTCAAATACTGCTCAGAATTTATGGCAATAGTGCCATTTTGTCCATTTACTAAAATTTTTAAACCATTAATTTCTCCATAATAAACTGGCAATTGTATATACATAGATTTTGCATTACTAATACAGTTATCATCAACTGGTGTTCCTACCTTTTCTTCAATCTTTTTATTAATTCTTCTATTCATTCCTTTAAATGTAACATCATATTCTTCGGCATAAAAACCAGTGATATTAGAAATATCAAAATCTTGAAGTTTGGACAAATCAAAACTTTTGTCAATTTTATCTGCCAAGCTATCGTCTATTTTTGATGAGGCATCTGCTAAAATATCATTACATTCCACTTTTTGATCTTCTGATTGATAAGTACATCTATATAGCCAATATGGTAAATAAATCGGTTTTAGTATACTAAGAATGTCATTTTTGCTTGCAAAATCTGAACCGTCAAAATATTTTTTTACTCTTTCTTTAACCTCATCTAATCCTATTTCAAACAATATAATCTTTTTAGGCTTAAAAACTTTATTAACTTTTTCATCATAAATAATAGAGCTACCACAATATGCACAACTAGATGAAGTAGTATTTATATTGGTCATGAGTCTTGCCCCACATCCAGGGCAATTAGTTGCGTGAACATCCATAAGCCTATTTTTTATATACTCAGCATCCGTTATTTGATCTTCCCTAATTATACAAATATTCCCACAATAATCACATTTTAATTCTTCATCTTCCAAATTATATGTTAACGTCGCACCACAGCCTGGACATTTTATTGACTCCATTATTTCCCCTCCTATAAAACACTACATTTATATTTTACCATCTAACAAATTTAAAATCAAACACATAAAAATAGTAGGTATATTCTACCTACTATTTTATTTTTTACTTAGCATAATCAATTGCACGTGTTTCTCTAACTATATTAACCTTAATCTGACCAGGATAACTTACATCACTTTCAATCTTCTTAGCAATATCTCTAGCAAGTAATGTCATTTCTGCATCAGAAATATCTTCCGGATTAACAATAATTCTGACTTCACGTCCTGCTTGAATAGCGAAAGATCTATCAACACCCTTAAACGAATTTGTTATTTCCTCAAGTTTCTCTATTCTCTTAATATATGCTTCTAATGTTTCTTTTCTAGCACCAGGACGAGCTGCCGAAATAGAATCAGCGGCCTGAATTAAAATAGCAGTAATAGATTCTGGTTCAACATCTTCATGGTGAGCTTCTACCGCATTTAATATTTCAGGGCACTCTTTATATTTCTTAAGTAAGTCTACACCTATCTGAACGTGAGATCCCTCCATCTCTTGGTCAATAGCTTTACCAATATCATGAAGTAAGCCAGCACGTTTAGCCATATCTACATCAACGCCCAACTCTGAAGCCATAAGTCCAGCAATATGAGCAACTTCGATAGAATGGATCAAAACATTTTGACCATAACTCGTTCTATATTTTAATTTTCCTAATAATCTAACAAGATCAGGGTGTAAATTATGAACATTTACACTATAACAAGCTTCTTCACCAGCTTCACGCATAGTTTCTTCAACTTCAGCTTGAGCTTTTTCTACCATTTCCTCAATACGTGTAGGGTGAATTCTACCATCTAATATTAACTTTTCAAGCGCTATTCTAGCGACTTCTCTTCTTACTGGATCAAATCCAGATAAGATAACAGCCTCAGGGGTATCGTCTATAATCAAGTCAATACCTGTAAGTGTTTCTAACGTCTTAATATTTCTACCTTCTCTACCAATAATTCTACCTTTCATTTCATCATTTGGTAAAGATACGACAGAAACAGTATGTTCCGCAACTTGGTCAGCTGCGCATTTTTGAATAGCAGTAGCTATAATACTCTTAGCCTTTTTATTAGCATCTTCTTTTGCATTTTGCTCCATATTCTTAATCATAAGAGCAGTTTCTAACTTAACTTCATGTTCGATGTTCTTAATCAACATCTGTTTTGCTTCTTCAGCAGTCATTCCAGCAATTTTTTCAAGTTCAAGTTGTTGTTGTTTTAACGACTCCTCAAACTTTTCTTTTGCTTCTTGAGCTTCTTTTGTCTTTTTAGATAACGTTTCCTCCTTTTGTTCTAAAGCTTCAGATTTTTTATCTAAGCCTTCTTCTTTTTGTAAAACTCTTCTTTCTAATCTTTGCATTTCATTTCTTCGTTCTTTAATTTCTCTCTCCAACTCTACCCTATTTTTATGAATTTCCTCTTTAGCTTGAAGTAACATTTCTCTTTTTTCATTTTCAACTGTCTTTTTTGCTTCTTCAATAATCGATTCTGCTTCTTTTTTAGCAGATCCAATTTTAGCTTCAGAAATCATTTTGCGAATAAAAAATCCAATCGCAATTCCAACTACAAAAACAATAAGGCAGATAGGAACTATAACCTCTAATTCCATCTTACTACCTCCTAATCTTTAATTTTCAAAGTACAAATAAAGCATTTATCCTCGAAAATATCATTTCAAATATCGCCTTGCGAATTTCTCTTACAAAACATATATCGTATTTTATATACATTCCATAAGAGGAATTTAAAAATCCCCCAAAGTTATTAAATTATATATCCGTGAGCGATTTTAATCGCAAAAAGTTCAATTTGATAACTTACTTTTTTACTTATTCATTGTAACATTAAAATAAAAAATATGTCAAGTAAATTAGTACAAGATTTTTGAAAGTGCATGCTTTTTTCACCATTTATATGTATAAATATTTTTATAATAAAATTTATAGTAATATTTTTTTATTTTAAAAGAATATGTTTTTAAAAAAGGAGAATGCCTATGAAAAAATTTGTTTGTATTTTGCTTTTATTATCTCTTACTGCTTGTTCTAATAATTCTGCTTCTAAAAATCCTCACAAGCTGCTTCTATCAATAAAAAATTACAATTGCGAACTTAAGATATCCTATTTTTCAAATAAGAATTCGAATGAGTATATAGCTCATCAAACATACTCTTCTGAAGGTATATATTCTATGGAATTTTTAGATAACGAAAACTTAAAAATCGACTATAAAGATTCTAACTTAAATATTGGCTCTAAAATTGCAAACTTGCCTATAGAATTAAAAGAGTATTTAGAAATAAACAAGAATCCTCTCTTTTTATCATATTTTATAAACACATACTTTAATTTAGAAAATTCAGATAATGTAAAGTCTACTGAAGATTCAATAGAGCTTATTTTACCCAACAACAACGTTTATCTATATTCTGCAAAATTACAGTTTGAAAATAATAAACCATATAGTCTTACATATTTTGATAAGAACGGAAATATAAAAGTAAACATAATATATAGTGAGTTTACTTCTATTGCCTAATGTAAGACTTCCTAAACTCTATTGAAATATTTTTTAATATATGTCACTAGAATTGACTGTGTGTTATTTAATATGTTAAAATAAAATTGTTATAAAATTGTTATTTAATAATTAAACGGTCACCTCGTATAATTATTTGCCGTTTGGGAAATAATTGCATTATGGCGATTAAAAGAGCTCACCGCCAAAACAAATTATTCTTAACGGAGTGTGAATTTTGTGATTGTAAAACGAGGAGACATTTACTATGCAGATTTAAGTCCGGTAGTAGGCTCCGAACAAGGCGGAGTTAGACCGGTATTAATAGTACAAAATAACGTAGGGAATAAATTTAGTCCTACTGTAATTGCTGCGGCAATTACTTCTCAAATAAATAAAGCAAAAATGCCAACACATATTGAAATAGATGCTGATGACTATGGCCTTTCAAAAGACTCTGTTATTCTTTTAGAACAAGTTAGAACTATTGACAAAAAACGTCTAAAAGAAAGAATTGGTCATCTAAACGAAAATCTTATGGATAAAGTTAATGCTGCTATTGAAATAAGTCTTGGCTTAGAAGAAGAATAAAAGGAGAGGGTACATATGATAAACCTTTTAAAAAACAAAAGAATTATTTTCTTAGTAGTAATTCTAATTTGTTTATTCACGGTAGGGGCTTTAGCTGCCGATCCAGGCAGTAGTGATGATCCTCTAATTTCCTTAAGCTACTTTGAAAATAAAATTGAATCTTTGAAAAAGACTCTATTAGAAGAATTAACTAACGCCTTTGGTTTAGAGTTTAACAATTTAGCCGATGATTTCACAAATAAATTTGACGCAGCTACTGAAACCTTTTCTAATGAGCTTACTGAGTCTAAAAAAGAATTAGATGATACCCTAGAAGAAATAAGAGAAAATGGCGTATCTGCTCCTACTGAATTTAAGGTAATTACCTTAAGTGAAGGCGAAATGATACTATGTGAAGCTGGTACTGAAATAATAGTTCGTTCCGGAAAAAGTGTTGTTGTAACGGATAAAAATTCTTCTGGTGGTATCTCAGACATAACTGCCGGAAAAGATTTAGCTAATAACGAAGCTATAGTAAATAACCATCTACTAATAGTTCCAAAAGCTGACGGTAGAGGAATAAAAGCCAACGTTACTGGTGCAGTAATGGTAAAAGGAAATTTTGAAAAAATAATATATGGAATATAAAAAAATTAGACTCGAGAACATCCCCGAGTCTGATTTTTTATCCTTTTTACATCCTTTCTGGCACATCTATTGCCAAAACATCCATATGTAATTTCAACACTTTTAATACATACTCGCTAAGAGCAAGTAAATTTCCTCGTCTTACTTCATCTTCTTCAGATAAAATCTTATTTTCATAATAGAATCTATTGGCTAAAGCTGCTATTTGATAAGCACTTTCACAGATTACGCTTGGGGCTTTATCGTTAAAAGCTTGAACAAAACTTTCATTAATTGTAAGAAGTTTCAACATTAAGTCTCTTTCAACATCCGTCTTAGGTAAGCCTATTCCCCCAATTTTAAAGTCTTTTTCTTCGGCTTTTCTCAATATAGATTTTAGCCTTACCATAGTATAAAGAAGATATGGGCCTGTTTTTCCTTCAAAAGACATAAATTTGTCTAAATCAAATATATAGTCCTTTGCTCTAAAGTTTATTAAATCTCCAAATTTAAGAGCTGCAATTCCTACTTTTAATGCAGTTTCTTTCTTTTCTTCTTCGGATAATTCTAAACCCGTTTTTGCCTCTTGCATCTTTTCTAGAGCAGCACTACAAACAGTATCTATTAAATCTTGAAGTTTCATAACTCCGCCATCTCTAGTTTTATATGGTTTTCCATCTTTTCCATTCATTGTGCCAAAGCCATTCCATTCAAGTACAACGTCATCTGAAACAATTTTTGTTTTTCTTGCAGCTCTAAATACTTGCTCAAAGTGTAAACCTTGTCTATTATCTGTAAAATATAGCATCATCTTAGGATTAAAATCTTGTACCCTTTGAACAATTGTTGCTAAATCCGTAGTTGCATAGATTTGAGAACCGTTACTTTTTCTTACTATAACTGGTGGCATTGGGGCTTTATCTTCCGGTTTTTCAACGTCAATAACCAAGGCCCCTTCACTTTCATAAGCAAAACCATCTTTTATAAACTTATCTAGCATATCCGGAATATATTTTTCGCTATCACTTTCTCCATACCAATACTCGAAATTTACATTTAATTTCTCATAGCTTTTCTTTAAATCACCAACGGAAATTTTTAAGATTTCTTTCCAGAAAGCGGTATAGCCTGGTTTCCCTTTTTGCAAATCAAAAGTAGCTTTTTGGGCTCTTGCCATATATTCTTCATCAACTTTGCTCCTAGCACTTGCTTTTGGATATATTTCGTTTAACTCATCTAGCGTTATTTCAAGTTTAGGATACTCTCCAGTGTATTTGTCATTAAAATACACGCAATCAGGGTGGCTTTCAGCATATTCAGTTATAATAAGGCCCATCTGAAGACCCCAATCGCCTAAATGAATATCTCCTATCGCATTATAACCCAAAGCACTAGTTAATCTTTTTACAGCTTCTCCAATAATAGCTGACCTTAAATGGCCAACATGAAGTGGTTTAGCAACATTAGGGCCACCATAGTCTATAACGACATTTTCGCCATTAGCTATTTTTATTAAGCCTAAGTCTTTGTCGTTTGCCATTTCTTTTATAAAGCTTACTATAAATTCGTCTTTTAATGTTATATTAATAAAGCCAGGGTTAACAACCTCTACCTTTTCAAATATTTCTTTATTTAAGCTATTCACAACTTCATTTGCAACAACAAAAGGGGCCTTTTGAAATTGCTTAGCCCCAATCATTGCACCATTACATTGAAATTGGCATAAATCTGGTCGATTAGATACTGTAACCTTGCCGTACTTAGCATCATAACCGCAAGACTTAAATGCCTCTCCTAAAACATTAGATAATTTATTTATAATCGTTTCCATACTTCTCAGCCCTTTATTATGTCTTTGCCTACCCATTTTCTTAAAACTTCAGGAACAACAACACTTCCATCTGCTTGTTGATATTGCTCTAAAATAGCAGGTAAAATTCTACTTGTCGCAAGTCCTGAACCATTTAGTGTATGAACATACTCCAATTTTCCAGTTTCTTTATTTCTATATCTTGTATTATTTCTTCTTGCTTGGTAATCATTAGCATTTGATACTGAACTTACTTCTTTATAATCATTCATACTAGGTATCCAAACTTCAATATCACAAGTCCTAGCCATAGCATGGCTACAGTCAGCAGCAGCAAGCTTAGAAATTCTATAATGAAGTCCTAATCCTTCAACTAATTTAGATGCCTTATTAAGTAATTCTTCAAAAGCCTTTGGAGAATCTTCTGGTTTTGTATATTGTACCATTTCCACTTTATTAAATTGATGGCCTCTAATCATTCCTCTTTCTTCTGCTCTATAGCTTCCAGCTTCTTTTCTATAGCAAGGAGTATAACCTGCATATTTAATAGGTAAATCTTCTTCTTCTAAAATTTCATCTGAATGCATATTAACTAAAGCTGTTTCTGCTGTAGGTAGTAAGAAGTGAGTACTATTTTCACTATCTGCATCTAAATGATAAACATCATCAGCAAATTTAGGGAATTGGCCAGCGCCATATCCACATTTTCTAGTTAATAAGTGAGGTAACAATACAAATTCATATCCATCTTTTAAATGGGTCTCAATAAAATAGTTAATTAAAGCCCATTCAAGCTTTGCACCATCATGGCGATAAACCCAAAAACCATTTCCACCAAGTTTTGCTCCTCTTTTATAATCTATCATTCCTAAACTTTCAGCTAAATCAACGTGATTCTTAGGTTCAAAATTGAAATTAGGCTTTTCACCCCAAGATGCAATCTCTTTATTATTTTCCTTTCCGCCTGGTAATAAATCATCAGCAGGCAAATTAGGCAAGCAATCTAAGAAATATTGTAATTCTTTTTCAATTTCATCGATTTTATCATCATTTTCCTTGATTTTATCACCTAATTTTTTCATGTTTTCAATTATTTCAGTAGCATCTTTACCCTCTTTTTTTAGTTGAGGAACTAATGCAGACGTTTTATTTCTTTCTGATTTTAAGGAATCGTTTTCATATCTCAAAGACTTTCTTAATTTATCTTTTTCTAAAAAATCTGTGAAATCTACTTCATACAATTTTTTAGCCAATTTTTGTTTTATTTCTTCTGGATTTTCTCGAATCAAATTAATATCTATCATATAAACCACTCCTTAAAAATATTTACATAGAATAATATCACTAAAACTAAATATGGTCAAGTTTTATAACTTATTAACTTCTTCAATAGCCTTTTGAAGTTGTTCTTCTTCACCACAAATATCTACATCTGGTTGAAGTCCTATTTTATCAATACAAACTCCTGATGGGGTCAAATATTGTCCTGTTGTAAGCTTTACCATGCCGCCATTCTTTAAATTAAGTGTTCTTTGGAATACGCCTTTGCCATAAGTAGGTCTTCCAACAAGTTTTACGCCATTATCTTGTAAAGCTCCTGCTAAAATCTCAGAAGCGGACGCAGTTGCTTCATTAACTAAAACTACCATTTTATATGGATTTGCTTCTAAAGATGATCTATAAATTGTATCTGAATTAGGGTTTTTAAATTTCAAAGTAGTAATAATTCCACGAGGAACAAAATTTCTAGCTACAGCTACCGCTTGATCAACATATCCACCAGTATTATTCCTTAAATCTAAAATAAGTTTATCATTATAGCCGGTTAAATTTATAGCATGTAAATAACTTGCTACTTCCATAGCCGTACTTGCGTTAAATTCTTCTATTTTTATATAAGCTATATCATCGTCTAAAATATCAAATTCACAGGATTCTGCTTGAATCTCTTCTCTTAAAACATCTGGTGCAAATAATTGATCTCCTCTTATAACTGTTACATTTACAGTAGTTCCTGCTTCGCCTCTTATGTGAGCTGCTACCTTTTCAGATGACCAACCTTTAATATCTTCGCCATTTATCTCTATAATTGTATCATCCGCCTGAAGTCCAGCTGCTTGTGCTGGAGAATTAGTAAATACTTTAACTATATGAACATATCCATTATACATTTCAAACTTAATTCCAATTCCTTTATAAAGGCCTGAAACTGTAGTATTAAATTCCTCTGTTTCTTCTTTATTGTAGTAATTGCTATATGGATCTAGGGATTGGAACATTCCTTTTAATGCAGCTTCTTTAAGTTCTTTGTCCGTTACATCCTTATAAAATAAATCTTGAATTAACTCTTTAAATAGCACTAACTCTTCAGTATCAAAGTCGGCGAACTCATTAACAGTATCTGCCATTGATACACTAAATATCAAACCTACACAAACCAACAAACTAACTATTCTCTTTTTCATTTTGAGTCACATTCCTTCCTATTTTTATCTTAAAGATTAGTCACTACTAATCTTTGTAATAACTTGTTGAATTTACCATATACCTAACATATTCTGCTTTTTCTTTCAAATACCTCGTAGAAATATTTTCTAAATATGCATTTTTTTTCTTATCCACTTTAAGTTTTATAACATATTTTAGTTTATCATTATCACACGAAAAATCAAAATACCCGAAATCCGCTAACAACTTACTATATGTAATTATAAACTCATTATCTGTCTGCATTATATCTGAAAAATCGTCTACTTTGATTATCCCACTTGAATTATTACTAATATTTTTTATAACTCCCATAAACATCTTCTGAAAATCCAACTCATCATATCTCGGAGTATATGAATAATTAATTATAACACAATCTGGGCAAGTGTTTTCTAACAACTCGTTTAACACTTTGTTATTTTGAGGTAGCGAATATAATACAAGATTTTTAACTTTGTCCATATGATGCCTATTAATTACCGGGAAATTAGGTTTAAAAACCACCGGGCCTTCGTAAAATATAGTGCAGTCTTTAAACTCTTTTAAAATCTCGGAAATTTCTACGTTTCGCCTATCTATAAACTTTATTTTATCTTCTACAATTTCAACTTTGTCAAACAAAATATCTTGTATCCTAATTTTTACTTCATTTCTTCCGTTATACGTATCTTTGTAAATATCATAAACTATTGTGCATTCCTTGTTTAGTAACTCATCTGGTCCGTAATTCCACAAGGTTGTTCCTATTTCGTGCTTAGTATCATCAACTAACGTCATAAAATGGTGTGTACCTTTGTTAATTGTTTCTCTTAAAATCCTTACTTTAGGTGTTACAAATTTCGGTGGAGAAAATCCATCTCCATAAGGTTCTCCTATTTTTAAGCCGTTAAATAATTCTTCCGTTATCATATCAAACGGCAAAGCATAATCTACTAAAACAGTTTCCTCGTAATCTTCACTTAAATATATATCCGCATAATCTTCAAGTTCTTCTGTAAACTTTAATAAATTTTCAAATTTCAAACTAAGCCCAGCAGCTCCAGAATGACCACCAAATTTCAATAAATATTGTGAAAACTTAGATAATGTGTCATATATATTTAATTCCTCTATAGAACGTGCTGAGCCAACCACGTCACCATTTTCGGCCATAGAAAGCATTATACAAGGTTTTTTATATTCTTCACAAATCTTTCCCGCTACAATTCCAATTATTCCATGATGCCAGTGTTCTCCAAATAAAACAAGTATTTTTTTGTTCTTTTTTTCGGTTTCCACTAGCTCTTTCGCTTCGTTATATATATCATTTTGAATATTTTTTCTATCTGTATTGCACCTATCTATTTCTATAGCTAAATTCCTAGCCTTTTCTTCGGTATCCGCTAAAAATAATTCTACCGCAGTTTTTGCACTTGCCATTCTACCTACTGCATTAAGCCTTGGAGTAATTTGAAAACTTATGTCCTCAATTGTTAACTCTTCTAAACCTATTACATCCATTAACACTTTTAATCCTAGTCTTTTCGGTGATTTCAATTCTTCCATGCCTTTTTTGAATAGGTATCTACTTTCTCCTCGAACTGGTATAACATCGGAAACTATCGATAAAGCTACCAAATCTAAATAATTATCTTTTAATTTTTCACCCAAATATTCATACAATGCTTTTATCAAGAAATATGCCGTAGCACAGCCCGACGTCTCTCTAACTGAATTACCTTCAGGTAGCAATTTATAGTTTATAACAACATCTGCATCTGGAATTTTTTCACCAATTGTGTGGTGGTCAGTAACTATTACCTTCATTCCAAGTTCTTTTGCGTGACTTACTTCATCAAAATTTGTGATTCCACAATCACATGTTATTATCATTTTTACCTTCTTTTTATATAATTCCTCAACTACATCGCTATTCATTCCATAGCCTTCAGAAAACCTATCTGGAACGTGATATATTACATCTGCATTTAACTTTTTTAAACCTAGAACAAGTATGCTTGTTGCCGTAATCCCATCAACATCATAATCCCCATAAATAGCAATTTTCTCTTTGTTAATTAAAGCTTCAGATATCATTTTACAAGCTTCTATCACTGGTTCAAAATCCATCGGATTATAAGGAATATATTCTTCACCAGTTATATTCTTTTTAAAATCACTTATATTATGAATCCCTCTATTATATAAAATTTTTCCCAATATTTCATTGCCGCCACAAGCTTCTAATAAATCTTTTGGGACTTTTTTGTTTTTATTATCTATTCTTATTTTCATAAGTGCCACCAAACTTTCCTCTGGCAAAATCTTATCATTTTTTATACTATTATTCAACAAAAAGTTTTAAAAAATAAAGCGTACCGACACCTCGGTACGCCGTATTTCTTAAATTTATAGTCCTTGTAATAAGGATAAAACGTTTTGTGATTGTTGGTTTGCTTGAGATAACATAGCTGTAGCAGCTTGAGAAATAACTCTAGCTTGAGTAAAGTTAACCATTTCTTTAGCCATATCAACGTCACGGATACGTGATTCAGCAGCTGTTAAGTTTTCTTCTGAAGCAGCCAAGCTGTTTAATGTATATTCAAGTCTGTTCTGGTAAGCTCCTAGGTCACCTCTTACGCCGTTTAATGTTGTTAAAGCAGCATCAACTTTTTCAAGTGTTTCTTGTGCATGAGCTGTACTATCTATCTTTAATTTATCAATTCCAAGAGCTTCAGCTCTTAAGTCTGGCATAGAAACATGAAGTGGAGCATCTTCAGAGTTAGCACCGATATGAAGTTTTGTACTTCCGCCTTCTGATGTTTTTATTACTATACCATTTAATGAATTCAAGTTCATGTAAGATACATTTATCTTTATTCCTGCGCTTTCATCATTGTCGTTAGAGAATAATATTACTCCACTAAATGTATTTCCAGCACTTACTCTATCATAATCTATCTTACCAGTAGCTGTGTGACGAACACCAGCTTCCAAAATATTTCCTTTATCATCTCTTTTATATACTGTATACGTAATTGTAATGGTAGTAATCGTATTTCCAGCAGCTACTGCAGCTCCTCCACCAGCAGTAGAAGTGCCACCAGCAGTAGATACTCCTGAAGTTCCAGAAGTTCCAATAGTAGTTGTTGTTGCTGTTATTGTATAATAAGTATTTTGTTCTGCAGCAGATATATCTACTCCATTTATTCCTGTCATAAACGAAGCTCCGTCTGCTTTGTACAAATTCGTACAATTTTCAGATTCAATACTCATTCCAAGTGTACCTTTTAACAAATACGTATTGTTAAATTTACTTGTTTCTGCAATTCTGTCGACTTCCTGTCTAAGTTGTGTCATTTCGGCAGCCAACGCATCTTTTTCAGTATCTGATAAGATACCGTTCATAGATTGAACAGAAAGCTCTCTCATTCTCTGTAAGATATTACTTACCTCTTGTAAAGATCCTTCTGCTGTTTGTATCATTGAGATACTATCCTGTGCATTATTTTGTGCTTTTGCAAGACCTCTAATTTGAGTTCTCATCTTCTCACTTATTGCTAGTCCTGCAGCATCGTCCGCAGCTGAATTGATTTTCAAACCTGATGAAAGTCTTTGGAGCGATGTTGATGTTGCTCCTTCATTCGCTGCTAATTGTCTGTTGGCATTGATTGCCATAATGTTGTGATTAATCCTCATGATTAATTCCTCCTTAATTTTTACCGTCTTTTCTTCCTTGGATTCCTTTTTTTAAACATCCATATAGTGTTTTCTTTAAATCCTTTACAACAGCATTATCGTATTTAAAATTTTTTTCTTAATACTTTTTTTAAAATTTTTTCAAAAAATAAAATTTTATTCAAAAGCTTTGTTATTCTAGCTCTTCTCAATTTTCATTAATTTTATTTTCAAAATCTTTTCTATCGGTAGTTATTAAACCATATTCAAAGGTATTAGCATTTATTTTTGAAACCACCCTATTCTTATTCGAAAATAATAAGCCATATCCTCTATTAAAATTCTTTATTTTTAATACTTCTTCCTCTGATAAATCTAAAATATTTTTTAAAATTTTTATATCCTCTTCCTCAAGTTGTAATATAAATTTTAATGAAGAATTATTAACAATAGCTTTTCCATATTTACCATCTTCAAGGGAGAAAAAATCCGAAACATCTTGAGTTATAGCTGTCGCAGCTCCTCCAAACTTTCTTATTGTTTTAAATATCTTATATATAAACTCTGCTGTTTTTTCGTTACCAGAGCTTCCTATAAGCCTCCAAATCTCATCGATATAAATTATTTTTTTCTCTCCTTTATTCTGCTTTATCCTATCCCAAAACATATCAATAATAATATACATTCCGAGAATCATTGCATTTTTATCTAATTTACTTATGTCTGCGACAATCAATTTATTATTAGTATCAATATTGGTATATTTGTTAAAATACGACATACTGCCATTTATATAAGGTTTTAACTGCATTGCCAAATTCTTTGTTTCATCGTCCTTTTCTAAACAATTATATAAATCTTCAAGTAGCGGCATATCTTTAGAAGATTTAAAAACCCGTTTTATTCTCACTTTTTCATCATTATTTATATACAAAGAATCATCATTAAAACTAATTTCCTTAAGCGCATAGCATTCTATTATTTTTTCTTCTAATAAAATCTCTTCTCTCGTAGAAAGCTCCTTAAATACCAACGAAAAGAACAATTTTAATTTTTCTAACTTATCTAGTAAGTAGCCCTTACTCTCTTCATCATCAGAAAAAGCATTTTCCCTAATGTCCATGACATTAACATATGTATCATTTCCTCCACCAAGTTTTACATAGGTTCCATCCAATTTATCGCATACCTTATAGTACTCCCCCTCTGGATCTATAACAAATTGACTTATATTTAAATACCTATTCCTTAAAATCATAAGCTTGGTAAAAAACGATTTGCCTGCACCACTCGTTCCGAGTATGCACATATTCGGATTTTTATATTTACTACTATCAAACCTATCTACAACAATTAAAGAATTGTTTTGAGTATTCTCCCCTATAAGTATTCCACTTTCGTCATATAACTCAGATGATACAAACGGGTATGTACTTATAATAGAACTTGTAAGCACATTCCTTGATGCGCTTCCTCTTAAATCCTTTGAATTTTCACAAATTGGTAGCATTGTATTTAAAATCTGCTCTTGTCTAAATAGGGCTTGTCTTGTTTGTAGACCCATCGACGCACAAAGCCCCTCAAGTTTAGTAAGATTAAATTTAAGCTCCGTAAGATCTTTAGAAAATACAGACATATAAATACACAAATTATATAAATTTTCTTTTTCAACCTGCATTTGGTGACGTATATATTTAGCATCATCATATGACTTTTTTACTATATCTATATCCATCTGATTTGAGTTAACCGTCTTTATTGCTCCGCCTATATCACCAATATAGTAAGTAAGCTCTCTTATGACTTTTGTTGAATCTAATTTCTCATAAAACATACTTATATCAACATCAAAACTCAAATTAAAAAGTGGCAATATCCAGCCTATATTTTGTTTTGTAGAATAATTAGTAACAATAAGCCCTGAAAAATATACATCATCAACTAGCCAATAGCCTGGGTTTCTAAAATCAATAGCAGACGGCAAAATACAATCTAATAAATCATTTTTTATATTCATAATCCACCTCCTTAAGCCTTTGAATATCCGAGGTTATAGGGTTTAAATATGTATATATCATATTAATTAACTCTTTATTATCCTCATCAAAATCTTTTACATAGTTTCCACATTTATCAAGAGTTTCTTTTATTTTAAGAGCTTTTTCATTTAGCTCTAAAATACAATGTTCTTTATAACCCTTTTTATCTTGAACAACGAAAAATATAATAAAAAATTTCTTAGATATTGCATTTTTTAAGCTCTCTTTTTTTATCATGTTGATATACTCTTGCATTAGTTTTTTCGTTTCTAAACTCTTTTCTTTTTTTATATTTTCCTCAATTACAGAAATATGATTGTCTAAGTTGCCCTTTTTGCTTTGCACAAGTATCTGAATATTAAAATCACAAACACTTAAAAAGTTTTTATACTGGTATAAAATGCTTTCTTGCTCACTTTTGGATTTTAAGGAAAAATTAACCGGATAAACTTCAAGTACTTTGCAAAGCTTTCCATTTTTTAATTCTATAATCCCATTTTCAATTTTCTTTATTAAGAACCATGACTTAATCGCTTTTTGCATAAATTGCTTCTCCCCTTTTCATCAAATTTTCTATATACGTATACCCTAGGTTTTATTAAAAACTTTATGGAAAAGTACATAAAATCTAGCATATTTTCCCCATTAATTCCTATTAATATAATGATTGCAAAAAATAAGATTATTGAAATAAAAATACTTATTTTTATAATCAAGCCTAGTTTTATGGACTTTAAGATTAAAAACAAAATTACCCCTATCCCCCCAAGTACAACTAACGTTCTATAATCTATAAAGCCTAAAAATTTCTCTTTTTCCTTGTAATTCATTGGGAAAATAAACTCAATATCTTTCTCCAAAATACCACCTCCTTTTTGCGAAATAATAAAACTTTCTTTCATTATATTTGCTTCAAAACGAATATGTTGTCGAATTTTGTATCAAATCAAAAAATTTTTTAATTATTAAAATTGACAATTTATACACCGCCATATAAAATTAGTTGTAATAAATATTCTAAATAAAAAAGGAGTGTTTAATTTGAAAGAACATTTTGATGTAGCTATAGTAGGAGCCGGTATTTCCGGAATAATGGCCGCATATGAATTATCTGAAAACTCGAACTTAAGTATAGCCTTGCTTGAGCAAGGAAAAAATATCTATAAAAGGGCTTGCCCAATAGTTGAAGGAAAAGTCCCTGAATGTATAAACTGCCCTTCTTGCAGTATAATGAAGGGGTTTGGAGGAGCTGGTAACTTCTCAGACGGAAAGTACAACTTTACTACTGCTTTCGGTGGTTGGTTTAACGAATACATTCCAGATAAAGAAGTAATGGACTTAATAAATTATGTAGATGAAATAAATATGAAATTTGGTGCAACAAAAGAGACTTTCTCAACTAATACACCAGAAGCAAAAAAAGTAGAAAAACTTGCTTTAGAACATGACTTGCATTTACTTCAAGCCAAAGTAAAACATCTCGGTACAGAAAACAACCTTCAAATATTGAAGAAAATGTATGATTACTTAGAAAAGAAAATACAGATAAAAACAGACTGCCAAGTTGCAAAAATAGTTCCGCAATCTGACGAAACATATGACTTAGAAATGGCTGATTCTACTGAAATAAATTGTAAATATTTAATAGTTGCCCCGGGTAGAGCTGGAGCTGAATGGTTCTCTGACCAATGTAAAGAGTTAGATATTCCATTACTTAATAACCAAGTAGATATTGGCGTTAGAGTAGAAATACCTGCTACTGTATTTCAACATATAACAGACGTTGTTTACGAATCAAAACTAGTTTATAGAACAAAATGTCATGGAGATAGGATTAGAACTTTCTGTATGAATCCTTATGGCCATGTTGTTACTGAAAATGTTGATGGGCTAATGACAGTAAACGGCCATAGTTATTCTGATCCTAACTTAAGAAGTGAAAATACGAATTTTGCGTTACTTGTAAGTAATAGGTTCACAAAACCTTTTAATGATCCATATCAATACGGAAAAAGGATTGCTTCTTTATCTAATTTGCTTGGTGGCGGAATTTTGGTTCAAAGATTTGGAGATTTAGTTAAAGGTAATAGGACTAATGAGCATAGGCTAGCCCAAAGTTTTGTAAAGCCTACGTTAAATGCTACGCCTGGAGATTTAAGTTTGGTAATTCCTAAACGTCAGTTAGATGATATTATTGAAATGATTTATACTTTAGATAAAATTGCTCCTGGTACTGCAAACTACGATACTTTACTCTACGGAGTTGAAGTTAAGTTCTATAGTGCAAAACCAGAGTTAACTAATGAGCTTGAAACAAAGTACAAAAACATGTTTGCAATTGGTGACGGAGCTGGTGTTACTAGAGGGCTTGCTCAAGCCGCAGCTACAGGAATATACGTTGCAAGAAATATAATAAAGAGGTAAATAAAAAGGCTGTCGTAAAGACAGCCCTTTTTATTTATTTAATACCACTACTTCCGAAGCCACCACCACGGTTACTTCCTTCTAAACTAACATCTGTTACCTTTTTCCATTTGACAATCGGTACTTCTTTTAATACTATTTGGGCGATTCTTTCGCCCTTTTTGATTCTATAAATCCCCTCTTTGTTTCCTTTTTCTGAAATAGAGTATATTTCTTCTCCGCCTCTTGAAGAATTATACATTATAACATGCATTTCATCTCTATATCCTGCGTCTATTGTGCCTGGTGAATTAGGAAGTCTTAATGGAGTTTTTAATGAAATTCCACTTCTAGGTCTTACTTGTATTTCATACCCTACTGGAATTGCGACTTTTAATCCTGTTGGAACGGCCACCGTTTCTCCTGGATGTATATCTATATCTTCTGCAGCTCTTAAATCCATTCCGGCATCTCCAAAATGAGCATACTCTGGTAGCTCTACACCTTCTCTACATACTTCGATTAAAACTTCTACTTCTTTTCCCATAAACATTCTCCTTAGATAAAAATTGCACCCGCTTGTGCTATTATAAGTAATAATACACCTTGCATATAAAATGAAAAGTACGACATTGGTACTATTGAATATAACATATCTTGAATATTTTTCTTAAAATCTGCTAAATCCTTTTCGTTTACTTTATCTTTTAAATATGTAAAGGCTAGCTCTGGCCCTCTATATGTTGCATCGCTTTCTAACGTTACTTTTATAAAGAAAGTTAAGATGAATATAAAAAACTGCACCAACAATAGATTAAATCTTAAGTCTAGATTTTTATTGTAAAAGAAATAAATAAAAATTCCTAAAAAATATAATATTTGAATATTAGACAATATAAAGTGGGTAAACCCTAGCTTTTTATCTTGAATACTATGTATGCACTCATGTGAAATATGGATAACTCTAGAACAATCTTTTAAATCCTCTGTATTTTTTATAGTAATTTTGTCTGTATTGAAATTATAGAAACTCGCCTTTATTTTAGGATCAATATTCTCTTCTACTTGAGTTTTATCGTTCCCTATAAATTTCAAAATTTCTTTTGCTATTTGTTTATTATCGCCAATTTTTTCAACTACTTCAGAAACTCCATCGTGATAAATAACCGTTTCTGGTTTTATTTTTTCATTGCAAATAAAAAATAAAATAATTGTACTTACAATAGTACAAATTAACAATATATACATATATTCCTCGCTTTCTCGGTCCAATATGATTCTATCATACAAGCATATTTTTTTCAATAAATCTTAGTATTGTCAATTAGCAAAAAAATCTAAAAAATATGTTGACAAAAGAGGCAAGCTGTTGTATCATAAATAGGTAGCTTTTATTTGGACCATTAGCTCAGTTGGCAGAGCACGTGACTTTTAATCACGGTGTCCCGCGTTCGAATCGCGGATGGTTCACCATTTTAGGCCCGTTGGTCAAGCGGTTAAGACATCGCCCTTTCACGGCGGTATCGGGAGTTCGATTCTCCCACGGGTCACCATAAGGAGTTGGGAAGTAGCCGTTTTAAAAAACCTATTTTTCAATTTCCAAATGCCACTGTAGCTCAGCTGGTAGAGCAACTGACTTGTAATCAGTAGGTCGTGGGTTCGAATCCAATCAGTGGCTCCACAAAAAGCGAGTTTCGTAGGAATACGAAATTCGTTTTTTTATTGTTTAAATTGCCGTCCCATTGACACAAAAAAATTATAAATTTTCCCCTTCAAAAAGCCTTGCAAATAATATTTCAATATAATATAATTCAAAAGGATTGATATTGAAAGGAATGAAAAAAATGGATAATGAAAACAATGAAATCGTAGAAAAGATCATCGATGTAAATATTGAATCTGAAATGAAAAAATCTTATATCGACTATGCAATGAGTGTAATTGTTGCTCGTGCTTTACCTGATGCTCGTGATGGTTTAAAACCTGTACATAGACGTATTCTTTATTCTATGAATGAATTAAATATGACTCCAGACAAGCCATACAGAAAATCTGCCCGTCTTGTCGGAGATGTTTTAGGTAAGTACCACCCTCATGGTGATGCTGCAGTTTATGATGCTATGGTTCGTCTTGCTCAAGACTTCTCACTTCGTTATATGTTAGTAGATGGTCACGGAAACTTTGGCTCTATCGATGGTGATAGTCCTGCTGCTATGCGTTATACCGAGGCTAGAATGTCTAAAATGTCGCTTGAAATGCTTCGTGATATAGATAAAAATACTGTAGATTTCGTACCTAACTTCGATGATACGTTAAAAGAACCTGCTGTTCTCCCTTCAAGATTCCCTAATATGTTGGTTAACGGTTCTTCTGGTATTGCTGTAGGTATGGCTACAAATATCCCACCTCACAATTTAGGCGAGGTTATTGATGGTATTGTTAAGGTTATTGATGAAGATAACGTAACTATAGAAGATTTAATGCAAGTTATAAAAGGTCCTGACTTCCCTACTGGTGCTATTATAATGGGAAAAGAAGGAATTAAAAATGCATATATGACCGGTCGTGGCCGTATTATAGTTCGTGCGAAAGCTGAAATTGAAGAGACTGGTTCTAAGAGCCGTATTGTAGTTACCGAAATCCCATATATGGTTAATAAAGCTCGTTTAATTGAAAATATTGCGAACTTAGTTAAAGATAAGAGAATTGACGGTATTTCTGATTTGCGTGATGAATCTGACCGTGAAGGTATGCGTATAGTAATCGAATTAAAACGTGATGCAAATGCTAATGTTGTATTAAATCAACTATACAAAAATACTCAACTTCAAGATACTTTTGGTGCTATAATGCTTGCTTTAGTTAATGGTCAACCTAAAGTATTAAATTTAAGGGAATGCATAGATTGTTACCTAGATCACCAAAAGGAAGTTATTTTAAGACGTACAAGATTCGATTTAGATAAAGCTGAAGCAAGACTTCATATATTAGAAGGCTTAAAAATTGCATTAGATAATATAGACGAAGTTATTAAAATAATTCGTGAATCTTATGACGATGCAAAAGAACGTTTAATGAAACGTTTTGGCCTTACTGAAATTCAAGCTCAAGCAATTCTAGATATGCGTCTTAGGACTCTATCTGGTTTACAAAGAGAGAAAATCGATGAAGAGTATAATGCCCTAATTGAAAGAGTTAAATATTACAAAGAAGTTTTAAGCAGTGAAACTTTAGTATATCAAATAATAAAAGATGAGCTATTAGAACTTAAAGCAAAATTTGCTGACCCAAGGAGAACTGCTATTGCTCCTTCTGCTGAAGAACTTGAAATCGAAGATTTAATTAAGGAAGAAAATTGTGTTATTACCTTAACCCACTTTGGATATATAAAACGTCTTCCTGCTGATACTTATAAGAACCAGAAACGTGGTGGCAAAGGTATTACTGGGCTTACCACTCGTGAAGAAGATTTCGTTGAAGATGTCTTTATTTCATCTACTCACCACTATATTCTATTCTTCACAAATAAAGGAAAAACTTATAGATTAAAAGCTTATGAAGTCCCTGAGGCTGGTAGAACTGCTAAAGGCACTGCTATCGTAAATCTACTTCAGCTTGGCTCTGATGAAAAGATTTCTGCTGTTATTCCTGTTGCCGAGTATAAAGAAGGAACCTATTTATTAATGGCTACTAGAAATGGTGTTGTTAAGAAGACAAGCCTTATGGAATATGAAAATGTTCGTAAAACTGGGCTTCAAGGAATAACCCTAAGAGAAGGCGATGAATTAATCGATGTACGTCTTACAGGCGGAGAAAATAAAGTTGTTCTCGCTACTCGCAATGGTATGTCTATAACCTTTGATGAAAAAGATGTAAGACCTATTGGTCGTGTTTCTCAAGGTGTAAGAGGAATTGATTTAGCAAAAGATGACTATGTAATCGGTATGGAATCTGCAAACGATATTAATACTTGCCTACTTGCAGTAACTGAAAACGGATTTGGAAAACGTACAGAAGTTGAAGAATATAGAATCCAAACTCGTGGCGGTAAAGGAGTTCTAACTTATAAAGTAACAGATAAAACTGGTCACGTTGTTGGAATAAAAATAGTTAAAGAGGAAGAAGATATTATATTAATTAGTTCTGACGGAACTATTATTCGTACCCCTGTTAAGGGAATAAGTGTTTTAGGTAGAAATACTCAAGGTGTAACTCTAATGAGATTGCCTGAAAATATACAACTTGTAAGTATTGCAAAAGTTACGGAGCAAGACGAAACTGAAGAAGAAAAATAGGAGGTTTTATGAAAATACCATTTCCTATAAAAGTACGAAACAAATTAACGCCTACAAGAATTATACTTTTAAGTTTTATCTTATTAATTCTTGTAGGTACTATGTTACTGATGTTACCTATCGCCCACAAAAGTACAGAGAGCGTTTCTTTTTTGGATGCGCTTTTTACTGCTACTTCTGCTTCTTGTGTTACTGGATTAGTAGTAAAAGATACTAATTCTTTTTGGACGATGTTCGGGAAAAGTGTAATATTAATTTTAATACAAATAGGGGGACTTGGCGTAATGTCCCTCTTTACGTTGTATGTTCTTATATCTAAAAGACATATGAATTTAAAAGAACGCCTTACACTTCAAGCCTCCACCAATAATTTTACTTTATCTGGTTCTTTTAGACTCTTTTTGAAAATTTTAATAGTAACGTTGTGCTTTGAATTACTTGGTGCAGCTGTACTATTTACACAGTTTAATCCTATATTTGGTCCGCTAGATAGTATATGGAAAAGTATTTTTCATTCAGTATCTGCTTTTTGTAACGCTGGTTTTGATGTTTTTGGAACGGAAAATTATAAATTTCAAAGTCTAGCTTTACTTTCAAATAACCCTATAACTCTAATCACCTTTTCAGCTTTAATTATAATAGGTGGTTTGGGTTTTGTTGTTTGGAAAGATATTTGGGATAATAAATTTAAAATACGTAGATATTCGCTTCACTCAAAAATAGTTATAATATCTACTCTTATTCTAATTTTAGGTGGAACATTCCTATTTTTCTGTTTAGAAAATAGAAACCCTAATACTATTGGACCTATGTCACCTACAAATAAAATTGTTAATAGTCTATTTCAATCTATTACTCCTAGAACTGCTGGCTTTTCCTCTATTAATCCAAAAGATATGACCCAACAATCTAATTTCTTTACTATTATTTTGATGCTGATAGGGGCCGCTCCTGGTTCAACCGGTGGTGGTATAAAAGTTACAACGATAAGTGTACTAATTCTTGCTTCTATTTTCTTTATAATGGGAAGAAAAGATATTCAAGTTATGAAAAATACAATTCCTGAACAAATTATATACAGAGCTATTTGTATATTTATGCTTGCGATTTTGTTATTATTTATAGGGACGGGCATACTACTTATTCGGAACCCTAATTTAAGCTTTTTAGATGTATTTTTTGAAACTGCTTCTGCAATAAGTACTTCTGGACTTTCTACTGGTATAACTCCAAGCCTTGATTCTATCTCAAAAATAGTGTTGATTATACTTATGTTTTTAGGTCGTCTTGGTCCACTTACTGCAATTATCGCATTTTCTAGGAACCAATTATTAAGTGAAT
>JAEEXS010000080.1 GCA_016287855.1 Clostridia bacterium | reverse complement strand
GATGATTCTTTTAAAGAAGATTATTTAATATTCGATGGAATAGAATTAATGAAGGATTTAGATTATTATGAATATATTGATCAGTATAGAAATGATTCAGAATCATATTTTGAAATAAAAGATATGTTAGAAAACAATTTAGATACATATATGGAGTCAATTGAAGAATATAAAAATGAATATACACAAGATTCAATAAACGAATATTTGGAAGAAATAAAAAAATTTTATTCACTTGATTATGATATAACTTATGAAGTATAAATCTAGTTCGTAAAATAGTAATATTATGAACAAAATAATTCTATAAATATATGGTATAATGGATATAGGTTGGTGATTATATGAATAATTATATAATATTACATGGTAGCTTTGGTTCTAAAGATGGAAATTGGTTTCCTTGGCTAAAAGAACAATTAGAAAATAAAAATCTTAAAGTAGATGTTCCTCAAATGCCAGTTGGTGTAGGTAATCAAAACTTTGATAATTGGAGCAATGAATTAAACAAATTAGATGTTAATGAAAATACAATAATTATTGCTCATAGTATTGCTCCAGTATTTGTCTGTAAGTATTTAATAAATAATAGAATCAAAGTAAAAAAACTTATATTTGTTTGTGGATTTAATAATTATTTAGGAATAGATCCAGACTTTGATGCAGTTAATGAACCAATGTTTTTAGATAACTTAGAAGATATTAAAAACTATTGCGATGATATAATATGTTTCTATTCTGACAATGATCCATATGTAAAATTTGATGTTGAAAAAGCTTTTGCTGATAGTATTTCTAATGAACAATATATTATAAAAAATGGTGGACATATAAATGCTGAATCAGGTTATACAAAATTTGAAGAAATCTTAAAATATGTATAATTAAAGTAATCGTAATATTTTGATATTCCGAACTCACAAGCAGATGAAAAAATCTGCTTTTTTCGTGGTATAATTATATATGAGGTGTAATATGTTTGAATTAGATTATAAAACTATTAAGTTAAAATTATGGATTCAAGGCTATGATGCTCCAGAGCATAGATATAATGGAGATGATGATAGTTGGGCTGGCTTTCATGCAGAGGTTACAACAAAACACTTTTCGTTTGAATCTCATGGAACAGATATAGAAAGTAGCTCGGTAGACCATTTGAAAGACATGCTTGAAAAATTTTTAAATAATCAAATGTCAAAAGAAGAATACTATTCACCAATTGAAGAAGGATTTAATATTAGTTTTTTTCCTAAAGGAACTGAATATGGGTATATATATGATAGCAAAAATAATTTGATAGAAAAAAAAGAAATAGAGTTATCAATTGCTATACCTGATGAAGATTGGATTTCTGATTTTGCTTTTGTAAAGTTTAAATTAGATGAGGAAGAAACTAAACAATTTTACGATTATATTTGTAATGTAATTAATAATGAACATTAAGGAGTATAATGATATGAATAAAAATAAATGTCCATTGTGTAATAATAAACTTGTAGATATTGTATATGGTATGCCAGGACCAGATTTGTTTGAAGCATATGAAAAGAAACAAGTTGCACTTGGTGGCTGTGTTATTTATGAAGATGAAGAACAACCAGTTTATCATTGCTATCATTGTAATAAAGATTTCTTTAAAAATATGAAAGAAGATATTGATGAATATGACTTTATAAGTCATTTTGAAAAGAATGTTATAGTAAAATTAATTGATGGTTCAATGGTTGAAGGTTTTTGTGAATCTTTTACAAGAGCTGTAGATTCTGAATCTGATTTACCAGAGTTATCTATTTCAACAAAAAAAGGGTTAATTGGTGTAACCTATAATGAAGTTTTTGAAATAGAAGATAAATAAAAATTAGAAGTTATCAAGTGATAACTTTTTTTATTGGAGGTGAATAATGAGTAAAAAAAAGAAAAAAGGCAATTTATTAATGAAAGTAATATTTAGCAGTAGTATTTTAACTATTGCTTTTTTTATGGTTATCATTATAGCTTGTCTTATGATATTAGATTTTTTTGGAGCTAATATAACAGACAACTATGTAGAAAATAATATGGATTATGCAGATATGTATAAAGAAACAGTTAATAAAGCATTAAAAAATGGATATGGATATGTTCCTCTAAACAGAATTCTATATTTTTATTTAGAAGATGATAAATTATCTTTTTATGATATTTATGTAGATAATATTGATAGAGAAACAAATAAAATGAAAACAATAAGTGATGTTTGTACATTACCTAAATATAAAGTCTATGAAGGATGTAAGGATTTAGATTCTGGAGATCAAATTGATGAAGAAGTTAATAAACCATTTTCACCACCAATTGATTTTGAAAAAATAACTGTTACATCTTTTTTTATGGAAGAAAGAATAGTATTTGGAAAATCAGATGTACATGGTGGATGGGATTTAGCTTGTGGGAATAAAACACCAGTAAAGGCAACATGTGATGGAACAGTAACACAAGTTAGCTTTACTCAAAAGGAAAATGTAACAAATAAAAATGCTGGAGGAGGAAATCAAATAAAGATTAAATGCGAAGTAGATGAAGATGTTACATATGAAGTTTGGTATGCTCATTTATATCCTGATTCAGCAAAAGTTAAAGTAGGTGATTCAGTAACTGTTGGTCAAGAATTAGCAGGAGTTGGAACAACTGGTTATTCAACTGGACCCCATTTACATTATCAAGTAATGTTTAATGGAGAAAATGTTGATGGTATGAGTTTAATTGATTTTTCTGATAAGTTACCAAAGCCAACATTTGGACCAACAACTCCAACTTATCCAGGATTGAATCCACAATTCAGACCATAGATTTTATTCGTAAAATAAAGGATTAATTAATATTTTTAAAATATTCAGACCACCATAGTGGTTCAATTTTGCAAGTGCAAAATAAGTTTGTACCCATTAAATAGCCAGTTATTACTGGACTATTTTAATATTGTGGGTACATTCTCTTATGCTCTTAAAATTTTTGATACAAAAATATTAAAAATGGTGGTCTGAATTGATCCACGAAGAACCACAGAAAGAGGTGAAAGAAATAATGTATGAAGGTAAATTAAGAATACCTATTAGATTAAAAAACAGAATTGAAATGTTAGCAAAAGAAAGAAAAATTAGTTTTAATAAAATGGTTAATATAATTCTAGAATTAGGAATTTATCAACTATTAGAAGAGGAGGCAGAGTATGGAAAAATTAAGCATAAGCAAATTAATAGCAAATGATATAGTTAATTATGGTATGGATAAAACTACAAGTTTTAATTATATTGTTAGCTTAAATGATTTTTTAGATGATTATGATGAAGATACATGTAGTTATATTAAATCTCATATTAATGAAATAATTGATGCAGTACATCAAAATGAAAATGTAGCTCAATTAGATTATGATGAAAAGAGGCAAGAATTTGATATGGTATTCTTTTTTGATAATTTAATGAGTCCATTAGAAAAAAGAATAATGGATACTGCAAAGAATATGGATATAGATTATGAGTTGGATGATGTAAGAGAAGTATCTTATCAAATTGAAAATTCTGATGAGTATGATAATTTAATAACTGATTCAATTAAAAATCATAGTCTTGGAAGAGAAATGTAGGTGATGATTATGGTTAAACCTCATATTTCGATTTCTGAAGAATTAAAAGATAGGTTAGATACTTATTGTAAAGAAAATAATTTTCAATGTTTCTCTCATGGAGTAATCGATTTGTTAGAAAAAGGATTAAGTCAAAATAAAATAGATAAGGTATTAGATCATTTATCCAATTCTATTGATAGACTAAATTCTAAAACAAGTTATACCAAAGATTTGATAGAACAATTATATTCTAATTTAGAAATTGAAACTGAAACAAATCCTAAAAATAATAAATCATTACAAAAATTTAAAAATAAATATATAAAGGATATTTTTAATGACTAGTGAAGTTAATGTAATGCATGAATTTACTCCTAGTTTTAAAAATCTTAATTTTAAATATCCCACTAAAGAATATGTTCATAATTCAACAATGAATATGTTTGATTATTATGCTGACAAAAAGAAAAAAGCATTTTTTATGCTTGATTATTTTAGTGGTAAAATTGGCAAAGATGAAGAAATGAATATTATGTTTGAAAATGGAGAATATGCAACACAATCTCAGATTGAAGAAAGAAAAAAACAATATGCAAAGTATATAGAAGATTCTAATATATATAAAATGGTAATATCTTTTCCAGAAGGATATTTAGAAGAGAATGTAGATATAAAAGAATTTGAAAAAGCTCTAGCAAAAGATATAATTCCAATGTTTCTTAAAAAGTGTGGTTTTCAAGATATGAATAAAATGAGTTATCAATTTTCATTACATACAAATACAGATAACTTACATTTTCATTTATCTTTTGCAGAAAAAGAACCGAATTACAAAAGATTTAGTAAGGATAAAGAATTGCATTACAGATTTGCTGGAGAATTATCTCAAGAGGAATTAACTTTCTTAAAAAATGAAATACAACATTATATTAAGAAAGAAAAAATATATACACCTTTATTAACAAAAACTAATGAAGAAATAGAAAACCTAAAAAAGTATTTTAATCCTAAAGATAGAAATTTTTTATTAAATAATAAAGAAGATATACTGCTTGAAGATAAGATATTATCTTTGGGAAAACTATTAGAAGAAAAAGATCTGATTAAGAGTCGTAAGATAAAGTTTAATTCAATTAAAGATAAAGAAATAAAACAGTTAACTAAAGATATTAAGAAATATTTATTTAATAGTAATAATAACGATTTTAAATTAGATTATAATGAGTTTAAAGAATCACTTGAAAAGATTAATGATTATTTTATAGATATTTCAAAAAATAATCATAGTAAAATTGTAGATACATCTTTAATTGATAGAAAAGAAAAATATTTAGATAATTATATATTAAATGCAATTGTTAATCATGCAAGTTATAGATATAAGAATCCAAAAATAACAGAAGAAGAAATGATTCAAAACATTGTATATCAGAATTATAGAAGAAATAAAAATCAAAGTAGAAGCACAATTCTAATGAATTGTTTATCATCTTTATCAAATAGAGAAAAATTTAAAAATCGTTATAGAATTAATCAAGCTGTAAAAAATATAAATGATGAATTAGAGGATGCAGAGAAGGAGTTTGATAAGCTATTTAAATCCGATGAAAAAGAAAACTATCTATGATGTTCGTAAAATAAATAATATTACGATGTAATAATATTTTGAAAATATATGATATAATGAATATAGGTGATTGATTTATGATTATTAATTATTCAGATCAAGAAGTAATAAAAAATAAAAAATCTATATTTTTAGCAGGGCCAACTCCAAGAGGCGAAAATGTTGAATCGTGGAGAACAAAGGCTTGTCAAATAATTGAACAATATGGATTTGACGGAATAGTATATGTTCCAGAATATTCTTCTTGGAAACCAAAAACTGATTATGTTGATCAAGCACAATGGGAAAGAGATGCTTTAGCAAATTCATCAGTTATTGCATTTTGGATTCCTAGATTTTTACCTGATATGCCTGCTTTTACAACTAATGTAGAGTTTGGATATTGGTTACATACTGGAAAGGTTTTATATGGAAGACCAGATGAAGCAAAGAAAATTAAATACTTAGATTGGCTATACAAAACTGATATGAATATAGAACCATTTAATAATTTAGAAGATTTATTAATTAATTCAGTAGAATTAGCAAATAAGATTGGAGTAAATGAACAAACTGAGATTTTACCTCTTCAAAAAAGAAAAATAATGAAATAGTTCGTAATATTTTGACATTCCGAAATGATTAAGTAGATGTAAAAATCTACTTTTTTTGTGATAAAATATTAATATAAACGAAATTAAACCAATGGTGTGTGTTAATAATTATTCAAAAATGATAATATCTTTTTTGAGGAAGTGAGAAAATGGATCAAAATAAAAGTGGTAAATTTATAGCCAAATTAAGAAAAGAAAAAAATATGACTCAAGAACAACTTGCCGAGAAAATGGGTGTTAGTATAAATGCTGTTAGTAAATGGGAAAGAGGATTAAGTTTTCCAGATGTTTCATTATATAAAAAGTTATGCAAAGAATTAGGAATAAATATTGAAGAACTTATTAATGGTGAAAAAGATAATAGCGATGAAGCAAAAGAAAAAGCAATAATATCTACTATAAATGAAACAAATAAAATTAAGAAGAATTCAAAAAAAATGTTGACTGCTCTTTGTACAATTTTTGTGATTATTATAGGTGGATTGATTTATTATAATAAAAACTTAAAAGTAAATTTAGTTAATGATTCAGATTATTTATATGATGAAGTAATAGATTTTATTAAAGATAGACAGTTTAAAGGAAATCCAGATTCAAGGTATAAAGATTTTAATATTTTTTATAGTTATCATGGATTTGGAATTGAAAAGAAGAATAATTATAAATATGTATATATGTGGATATATGAGCAAAGTTATTATATAGAACCTGAAGATTATGGTGGAGGATTAGCAATTTCTGGTGGTAGTTCTATACCAGTAAAAGCTATTTTTAAAGATAACAAGTTACAAGATGTTATTTATCCTAAAGATGGAAACCAATATGTTTCTTCTATCAAAGAAATGTTTCCAGGTATAATAGCATATCAAGTATTAAATTTTGATAAAGAAAAAAACATTAATAAATTATTTAATGAAGTTGAACAAAAGAAAAATATTTATTATGATTATTTGAATTTAGATATGAGTAAAATAACAATAGATGATCTTGTATATGACAATGTGATTTTTTCTGTAGAAAAGAAAAATAGCAAGTGTGATATTCCTGTTTTGTTGGGTATTTATAAAAATAATAAATATAAATTATATACTGAATACAAATCATGTAAGCCGGGTACAAATTGTGATTTAATGTTGCAATATAATAAGGCTATTGAAGGAAAGTATGAGTATGATGTTATTGAAATCATAAGACATAGTGTTGATGCAAATCTTCATCAATATACTAATGATAATTTACCAGAATATATGATTAATTCAGGTAAAGGACATGAGTTTATAACTGATTCTGATAACAAATATTTAAAAGAATTATTAGAATCTATAAATGTAGATTTGAATCAATGTGCAAAGCCAAATTATGGAGATTAATTAAATCTCCTTTTTTCGTGATATAATTATACATGAGGTGTAATATGTTTGAATTAGATTATAAAACTATTAAGTTAAAATTATGGATTCAAGGTTATGATGCTCCAGAGCATAGATATAATGGAGATGATGATAGTTGGGCTGGATTTCATGCAGAGGTTTCAACAAAACACTTTTCGTTTGAATCTCATGGAACAGATATAGAAAGTAGCTCGGTAGACCATTTGAAAGACATGCTTGAAAAATTTTTAAATAATCAAATG
>JAEEXS010000079.1 GCA_016287855.1 Clostridia bacterium | reverse complement strand
ATTAAATAAAAAAGGGGTTGCTCCAAATGAGTGAAAATAAAACTAATATAAATTGGTTCCCAGGACATATGGTAAAAGCAAAAAAAGAAATAAAAGAAAATCTAAAACTTGTAGATACAGTAATAGAAATAATTGATGCAAGGATCCCTATAAGTAGTAGGAATCCTGATTTTGATGAACTCATTGGGATCAAGCCTAGAGTAATTGGACTTAATAAATTTGATTTGGCAGATCCTAAAGTAAATAAAATGTGGATAGAGTATTATAAAAAACAAAATATACCTGCAGTACTCATAAATTCAATTTCTGGAGCGGGGATAAATGAATTACTTACTTTAGCGAGAGATGCTGTTAAAGAAAAAATAGAGAAAAGCAATGAAAAGGGAATAGTAGGAAGAAGTGTAAGAGTAGCAGTTATGGGAATACCAAATGCGGGAAAATCTTCCTTTATAAATAAAGTAGCGAAGAGAAATGTAGCAAATGTAGGGAATAAGCCCGGAGTTACGCGAACTAAGCAATGGATAAGGACAAGCCTAGGAATAGAACTTATGGATACCCCGGGAATATTGTGGCCTAAGTTTGAAACGGAAGAAATAGGACTTAATCTTGCCTTTACAGGAGCTATAAAATATGAGATATTAGATAACGAAGAGCTTTCATTAAAGTTAATTCAAAAATTGAGAGATACATATAAAAAAGAATTCTGTGAAAGATACAAGTTAGAAGATATTGATGAAAATAGTGAATTAGAAATTTTAGAGATTATAGGAAATAAAAGAGGTTGTAAAGTTTCGGGTGGAGAAATTGATTATACAAAAGTAGCTAATTTAATTATAGACGAGTTTAGAAAAGGTGTAATTGGAAATATTTCGTTAGAAAGACCAGTGCAAGGGTAGAGTGATTTTTATGGAATTTATAGAGCTAAATGAAAAGAAATTGACTGAAGCACGTATTAAAAAAATTGAAAGTGAAAAAGAAAGACTTATCAAGATGCAAAGGTTTGAAAAACCTTTGTATGAAAATGGAATAAAATATATTGCCGGGATTGATGAGGTAGGTCGTGGCCCTCTAGCCGGTCCGGTTGTTACTTGTGCAATGGTATTAAAACCTGATGTTTTAATAGAAGGGATTAATGATTCTAAAAAAGTTACTGAAAAAAATAGAGAAAAGTTATTTGATATTATCATAAATAATTGCATATCCTATGGTATTGGTATGGCAAACGAGAAAGTTATAGATGAAATTAATATTTTAAATGCTACAAAACAAGCGATGGTTGAAGCACTTGGCAATTTAGATGTAACACCTCAACATTTACTTATTGATGCTGTAGAGCTGGGGTTAAATATTCCAACTACAGCTTTAATTAAAGGAGATGCGTTTAGTATATCTATTGCGGCAGCTTCTATTGTTGCAAAAGTTACAAGGGATAGAATGATGGTAGCATATGATGAGATTTATCCTGAATATGGCTTTAGTAAAAATAAAGGATATGGCACAGCAGAACATATTGCAGCTTTAAAGAAATATGGTCCATGCCCTATACATAGAAAAACTTTCATAAAAGGGATTTTAGGAGAGTGATATAATGGATATTAACGAAGTTAATAGAATTAATTATGTTAGAGCAATTAATCCAGATCAAGAAAAAGATAGGTTTAGAAAGGGTAAAAGATTTCATTCACGTATAAAAAATATTTCGCGTGATGGTAAAGTTGAGTTGGAACTCGACGACGGTCTTATACTAGAGGCAAGGCTTGAGGAACGTATAAGCGCTGGAATCGGGGATATTGTTTTGTTTGAAATTACTGAAAGGACAGATGATATTATTAAACTTAAATATATTAAAGAAAAAGGGCAAGGTAATGAGAAGTTTGATGTAAGAGTTTAGGAGGAATATGGAGAAATACAATAAGACTATTGGAAATTTTGGCGAGGAGGCTGCTACCAAGTTTTTAATGGAGAGAGGCTATAAAATTCTAATTAGGAATTATAGTTGTAGATTTGGAGAGATAGATATTATTGCAATTGAGGATAATTGTTTGGTTTTTATAGAGGTTAAAACGAGGACTAATTTAAAATATGGTGCGCCAGAATATGCGGTTAATTATTGGAAACAAAAACATTTATTACTTAGTGCGAGTTGCTATATTGAACAATATCGTATGAATAACTATTTTGCACGTTTTGATGTTGTTGAAGTTTTTGTAAAAAGTGCCGATAATAGTTTTGATGTAGAAAATATTAATATAATTAAAAATGCCTATTAATTATAAATGGGAGGACATTATGAGAATATATGATATTATTGCAAACAAGAGAGATAAAAAAGAATTGACTAAAGAAGAAATAGATTTTTTTATTAAAGGTGTAACGGAAGGAACGATTGAGGATTACCAAATAACAGCATTACTTATGGCGATATATATTAATGGAATGAATAAGAAAGAAACATCGTACCTTACAATGGCGATGGCTAATTCTGGCGATATAGCTGATTTATCTATGATAAATGGAATAAAAGTAGATAAGCATAGTACAGGTGGAGTAGGAGATAAGACTACTCTTGTTGTTGCACCTCTTGTTGCAAGTTTTGGTGTACCGGTTGCAAAAATGTCAGGAAGAGGATTAGGCCATACTGGAGGAACAGTAGATAAACTAGAATCTATTCCTGGTTTTAATATTGCTATGCCGATTGAGAAGTTTATTGAGAATGTTAATAATATAAATGTGGCAGTCGTTGGACAAACTGGAGATTTAGCTCCAGCAGATAAAAAATTATATGCACTTCGTGATGTTACAGCGACAATTAGCTCAATTCCGCTTATTGCTAGTAGCATAATGAGCAAGAAGATTGCTGGTGGTGCGGATGCTATTGTGCTTGATGTAAAGTATGGTAGTGGAGCTTTTATGAAAAAATTAGATGATGCTATTTTACTTGCACAAGCTATGGTAGATATTGGAGAAGAAGTTGGAAGAAAAACAATTGCGGTTATTTCTAATATGAATGAACCTTTAGGATTTGCTATTGGAAATGCTCTTGAGGTAAAAGAGGCAATTAATACGCTAAAAGGAAATGGACCGGCTGATTTTGAAAAGATTTGTATTGAATTGTCGGCTCAAATGCTTCATTTGGCTGGGAAAGGCGAGGTGGAGGAGCTTAAAACTGAACTACATAATAGACTGAATAATGGAATTGCTTTTGAAAAGTTTAAGGAGTTTATTAAGGCTCAAGGTGGAGATACTAATGCTATAGACAATATGGATTTACTTCCAAAAGCTAATAAAGAGATTAGTTTTACTGCTGAAAACGATGGATATATTTCACAAATAGATGCAGAAAAACTTGGGGTGGCGAGTATGTTACTCGGCGGTGGAAGAGCAAAGAAAACAGATTCAATTGATTATGGTGTTGGAATTGTACTTAATAAAAAAGTTGGAGATTTTGCTGAAAAAGGTTCAATTTTAGCTACATTATTTGTAAATAATGAAGGAAACTTGAACGATGTTATTGAATTATTAAAAGAAGCTTTTTGTTTTTCACAAAATCCTTGTGAAAAGAAACCGCTTATTGAAAAAATAATAAATTAGGAGGGTATTATGAAGTGTCCTTATTGTTATGTACCAGAGAGTAAAGTAATTGATTCTAGGGCATCAGATAATGGTACTAGTATTAGACGTCGAAGAGAATGCGTTAGTTGTGGTAGAAAGTTTACTACTTACGAACGTGTTGAAAATATGGTTATGATGGTAATAAAGAAAGACGGAAGTAGGGAGTCTTTTGATAGAAATAAAATAGCAAATGGAATAAGGCGTGCTTGTGAGAAGCGACCGGTTACTGTTGAGCAAATTGATGAGGCAGTAAGTGCTATTGAAATGCAAGTATATAATAAATTTAATAAAGAAGTTTCTTCTATAGATATAGGGGAGCTTGTTATGGAAAAACTAAAGGAAATAGATGATGTTGCTTATGTAAGATTTGCATCTGTTTATAGGCAATTTAAAGATTTGAATACTTTTGTTGATGAACTACAAAAGATGTTGAAAAAAGGCAAATAGAGAATCGAAGAGTCTATTAATATAGACTCGGGGGGAGGAATATTAAATGCAGATATCCTTTTTAGGAGCAGCAAAAACCGTTACCGGATCATGTTTTTTGGTAACAACAAACAAGTATAATTTTTTGGTTGATTGTGGTATGTTCCAAGGTCAGAACAAAGAAGTAATGCTTAATGTAGATGACTTTACTTTTGCACCTAATACTATAGATTTTATGTTTTTAACACATGCTCATATTGACCATTCAGGAAGAATCCCTAAATTATATAATGATGGGTTTACTGGAAAGATTTATACTACTAAAGCTACTGCTGATTTGTGTAGCATAATGCTCCCTGATAGTGGGCATATTCAAGAAATGGAAATAGAATGGATTAATAGAAAAAGAATTAGAGCTGGTAAGCACCCAGTTCCACCGCTATATACTGCTGAAGTAGCAGCAGATTCATTAAAGTTATTTGAACCATGTAATTACGATGAAGTTATTCAAATAAACGATGATGTTAAGGTTAGATTTAGAGATGCTGGTCATATGCTGGGGTCTGCAATAATAGAGCTTTGGATTAGAGAAAACGGAAAAGAATCTAAAGCTGTATTTACTGGAGATTTAGGAAATAATGACACTCCTATTTTAAAAGATCCTGAGCTTATAGGTTCGGCGGATATTTTAGTTATGGAATCTACTTATGGAGATAGAAATCATAAAGAAAGAGAAGATAGATTTGAGAGATTTGTAGATATTGTAAATGAAACTTTGGATAAGGGTGGAAGTATTGTTATACCTTCGTTCGCAGTTGGAAGGACACAAGAAATTGTCTATGGTTTAAACCAAAATAAGAATAAGTTTAAAGAGAAATATGATAGGATTTTAAAGACTCCAGTTTATATAGATAGTCCTTTGGCTATTTCAGCAACTCAAATTTATAAAGATAATCCTGAGTGTTATGATGAAGATGCAAGAAGATATATTATGGAAGATAAAAATCCGGTAGATTTTCCGACGCTAAAATTGGCTCATACGGTCGAAGAGTCTAAAGCTATTAATGAAAATCCGGAACCATCCATTATTATATCAGCTAGTGGTATGTGTGAGGCTGGAAGAATTCGCCACCACTTAAAACATCATTTGTGGGAAGAAAATAGTACAGTTTTATTCGTTGGATATCAAGCAGTTGGAACTTTGGGCAGAAGATTAGTAGATGGTGAAAAACAAGTTAGAATTTTTGGAGAAGATATTACTGTAAAGGCTAGAATAGAGTATATAGAAGGATTTTCTGGACATGCTGATCAAAAAGCTTTAATAAAGTGGCTAGATGCTTTCGAGAAGAAACCAGATACAGTATTTATTGTTCATGGAGAACCTGAGGCTCAAGAGGTATTCGCAGGTATGATTGCAGATACATTTGGAATTAGAACGATTATTCCTAATCGTGGAGATGTATTTGAAATCAAGGATCTATATGCAACTCAAGTCGGAGAAGAGTCACCAGACAGGAAATACAGATTTATGTGTCTTGAAATTCTTGAAAAACTTAATCTTCTTAAAGACGAAGTTGATGAGATGTGCTTACTAGTCAAAGATGATTTAAGGGATGGAATGAGTCAAGAACAGTTTGAAGAGACTAAAAATAGGCTTAGAAAGGTAGAAAAATCTATTATAGCTGTTTTAGAGTAAGTTTTTAAAATAAATATAATTTGTATATTGAAAACATCGCTTATTTCTTAATAAATTTCAAAAAAGTATTAAGTTTTTTGAAATGAAAAACGATATTAGGGGTGTATAAGATGTTAAAGGAGGAAAAAAGATGTCTAAAATTACAGCGAATATTTTTTCAGAGTTTGAAAAAAGTTTATTAAAGAATATGCAGGAGTTAGAAATCATGAAATCTCAAAAGGAGTATGTATTAAAAAACATTAATATCCCTTTTAGAAAATGGTTATATTCAGGTGCTACTGAAAATAACAAAGGAAAAAATCCTTTTGCTATACTAAATGAGGATTTGAACGCTAACGCATTAGTAGTTCCTAAACTTCATGTTAATTTAAATAAGATGCAAAATACTTTTACATCTAAGTATAACTTATATGAAATTTCTAAAAATAACCATCCTTTGGTTGATGATTGCACAAAATTATTAAAAACATTATCTAAGAGAATACCTTGTTCAAAAACAAATACTCTTTTAGGTCAAACAAAGGCTACTTTGCTTGAAGATATGTTCTTTGAAGATGCTGAATATTTAGACTACATTACAAACCTTTGCAATTCAATTGGCTTAACAGAAAGACACAATAAAAAGACAAGTAGATATGATTCTATAAAAATTTCAGAAGCTGGAAAAGAGTTCTTGAAATTAAATAAGGCAGATAAATTTGCAGTTCTTCAAACTGCTGCTATAAATATGGCATCTAATGATTTGAAAAATGCATTAGCTGCAAAAGCTGAAATGCTTGGAGTTTTACTTGCAAGAAATGGAGAAAAAACAAAGTCTAATATTAAGCTTGATTTCTTCTCACCTGAAAGACTTAAAAAATTACTTGCAACTAAAAATACAAACTTAGAAGAATATTATGACGAAGTATTTAATGGTCTTGGAATCAATAGAAAGAAATATGTTGATTACTTCAATAAGAATGCAGATAAAGTTGGATCTTATGAAAATGCATTAGAAGATGAGAAATTATTCCTATCTATTTATATAATGGATATCCAAAATATGTTTGACACGTACTTTGTAGTTCCATTTAGCTATTATTTTATGAGCTTTGTTCCTACATATTCTGCAAACTTTAATTGTCAATCAACAATTATGGAAATGCTACTTGCAAAAGAAAATAAGAGAATGTGTGAGCATTTAAGCTATTCTGTACCGATTGCATTAACAGCTACTTCTATTGCAAATATAAATTAATTTAAAAATTTTTTAAAAAAGTATTGACTTTTTAGTCTACATAATATATAATAATATTATGAAATCCGAAAGGGCAAACCAATCGAAAGGTTGGGACGCAAAACTACGGTCCTAATGCTTAACGCTATGGACGCCGGGTCGCCGAAAATATGAGTTGAATTTATAACTCCATTTTGGTAACCCCGAAATGGAGTTTTTTTATGAGGTTGTCAAAGCCTTTCGGGATCATATAAATCATGAGAGAAGATGCAAGGCGCTAATGATTCCCGATGGGCGAACGTAGTGATGACTACTCTTCTCCATGATACTTTTAAAGGGAAAAGGCTTTCTGGTGAAAGTCTTTTTTGTTGTGTTTTTAAATATTATTTTATTTTATGCACTTTTACCAAAAATATATACTTGATTTTTAATTTATATTTTTATATAATTTTTTTGTATAATAAGAATGTTGTAAAAATGTAATTTTTTAAATAGAAATTTGAGGAAAAAATTATTATTTTCAATGAATTACAAAAAAATGTTGTTACATATTGCGGAGGTGTACTAATTTTGATAGAATTAACGAAGTTGAACAACAAGAAAGTTGTAATAAATTCGGATCTTATAGAAAGTGTAGAAGCTATGCCGGATGCAACGATA
>JAEEXS010000078.1 GCA_016287855.1 Clostridia bacterium | reverse complement strand
AATTGGAGCCGCTAGAAGTGGTGCAAAGACTCTTCTTTTAGGTAAAGAAGAAGGCCCTGGTGGACTTTTAACTTACGGAATGTTAAATACTTTAGATATGAGTAGAAATAAAGATAAAGAAATACTTACTAAAGGTGTTTTTATGGAATTTTATAACGCAGTAGGTAGAACAGAGTCTTTTGATGTAGAAAGTGCAAAAAAGATATTTGCTAATATGATTGAGAAGCAAAAAGATTTAGAGTATAGGAATAATTCTAAATTTGTTGAACCGATTTTAGATAATAATACTATTGTAGGTGTGGTTATAGAAGATAAAGAAGGAAATCTTGTTGAAATAAAGGGCAAGAGAGTGATTGATGCTACACAAGACGGGGATGTTTGTGCAGCTTCTGGTGTACCTTACTATGTTGGAATGGAAGATATTCATTTATCTGGAACGATGGCTGCAACTCTTATAATAAAAGTTGGAGGCGTTGATTGGAAAGAAATAGAAAATGATATAAAGAGGTATAAGAAAGCGACGGCTAGTGAAGATTGTGGTTGGAATGCTAGTACTGCTTGGGGCTTTGGAAAATGGTGTTATGAAAAATATAAACCAATATATAGTAATATGCAGCTTAGAGGACCTAACTTTGGACTTCAAGATGACGGAACAGTTTTAATAAATGCTTTACAGATTTTTAATGTTGATGGACTTAGTGACGAATCTAAAGAAAAAGCTCTTGCAGATGGTAAAATTGAAGCTGAAAATGTTGTAAAACATTTGAAAAAGATTCTAAAATCTTTTAAAGATGCATATCTTGTTGATGTGGCGGACGAACTCTACATACGAGAAACAAGGCATATAAAAGGCGAGTATATATTAAAGGCTACTGATATTTTGGAAAATAAGAATTTTTCTGATAAAATTGCATTGTCATCTTATCCGATAGATATTCAAGCTACTTCTAAGTCTAATACGGGCTATGTAATAGGTGCACCTAATCAATATTCTATTCCGCTTGGTTGTATTGTACCTCAAAAAATAGATAATTTATTTATTGTGGGGCGCTCTGCTTCATATAGTTCTATTGCAGCTGGCTCTGCTAGGGTTGTACCTACCGGAATGGCAGTTGGTGAATCAGCTGGAATTACTGCAGTTTATACTATTTATAAAGACACAACGCCTCGAGAATTGCTTAGCTCTAAGAGTAGAATAAAGCAATTAACAGGTATTTTAAAGAATCAAAATGTTTATTTAATGGAATATGTTAGTATAAATTCGCTTGGTAACGTAAAAGGTTATAAACAAATAAAGAAATTATTAAATTTAGGAATTTTATCTGGTGGCTATTCTAATAATTATTATTTTGATAAAGAGGCTACCCTTTCTACTTTATGCAATGCGATGGTTAATGCTTTGGAACGTGGTGGAAATGAGAAATATGACTTGTATGCATCTCACAGAATAACTAGAAATTATTCGAACGATAAGCTTACTGGAGGAGCTGCAGCAAGAGTTGTTGTTGGTTTTTTAGAGAATTATCCTGATACTGTGAAGCCAGTTAGAAATTATTCTTGGACTGAAGAGGAATATAAAGCTAAACTTAAAGAACAGACTGATGAAATAGAGAAACAATGTTGGGCGGTAGCGAAGGAAAAGGGTTATTTTTCTGAAGATTTTAAGATAAATGATATTTTAACATATAGAGAGATGTTAGTTATAGCTGTTGATACAATAGAAAGATATATAGGAAGAGATTTAGGCGTAATATATTAATTTTAGGAGGCTTTTTTACAAATGAAAAAGATTTTTGCTTTTCTATTATTCATTTTAATCAGTACGAGTGTTGCTACTGCAGATGATTTTATGTCTGTAAATAATGTGAAATATGTATCTAGTACTAAAGCAGAAGAAATGTGGGGAGTAGATATAGAATATCTTGAAGGTTCTTCGGTTCTAGTTATAAAATCTAATGATGATATATATTATACAAAATTGTATTCAAACGATATTGCAAAGAATGTTTATATAAATCCTTTCTTTATGGAATGTTCTCAGCTTATTATTAATGGAACTATGACTTTATCAGGACCTACTTTTAGGCTTAATGGTGATATATATATTCCGATAGATTTTTTCTATGATGAATTTTATTCTGGGGATATTTATGATGTTATAGTTGTAGGTGGTGATCCAGAGGGAGTAGTAGCGTCTATATCTGCGGCACGAAACGGTGCTAAGACATTATTATTAAGTGCTGAGAATGGTCTTGGTGGATTATTTACCTATGGAATGCTTAATACTTTAGACATGAATTATGACAAAGAAGGAGAAATATTAACAAAAGGAATTTTTGATGAGTTTTATGATAAAGTTGGAAGGACAGAATCTTTTAGCGTTGAGCAAGTAAAACAGATTTTTGAAGAAATGGTTTTAGCCGAGGAAAATATAGATTGCAGATTAAATTATAAGTTTAGTGATGTCGTTTTGGATGGTAATGTTATTACGGGCGTTATCATGAAAGATAGAAACGGAATAGATAGAACTTTCTATGGAAAAAGAGTAATTGATGCAACTCAAGATGGAGATGTTTGTGCTAAGGCTGGAGTACCGTATAATATGGGTATGGAAGATATGAATATTTCTGGTAGTATGGCAGCGACACTAGTATTTAAAATTGGTGGCGTTGACTGGGAAGAACTTAGAAATGACTTTGTAAGATATTCAGAGGAAACAGGGGATTATATTTGTGGTATAAATGAAAGTACTGCTTGGGGGTTTGGTAAGTGGTGCTATAACAATTATAAAAGTATTTATCCAAATATGAAGTTTAGAGGACCTAATATGGGGCTTCAAGATGACGGAACAGTTTTAATAAATGCTTTACAGATTTTTTATGTAGATGTTTCGAATGAAGACAGTATAGCGGAAGCTAAAAAATGTGGAGAAATAGAGGCACAAAATGCTTTTGAGTACTTAAAAACAAAATTAAAAGCTTTTGAAAATGCTTATTTTATAGGTACAGCAGATGAACTTTATATAAGAGAGACTAGACATATTCAAGGTGAATATGTGCTTCAAGCGTCTGATTTATTAGAAGGTGTAAATTTTGAAGATAAAATTGCTATGGCTTCATATCCTCTAGATATACAATCTACCAATATGGAGAATAACGGATATGTTGTTTTAGCTCCTGAACAATATTCTATTCCGTATAGATGTATTGTACCTAAAAAAATAGATAATCTATTTATAGTTGGAAAATCTGCTTCATATAGTTCAGTTGCTGCGGGATCTGCACGTGTTGTACCAGTAGGAATGGTTGAAGGTGAGTCTGCAGGAGCAATTGCAATGTATACTATATCTAAAAATATTACTCCTAGAGATATAATTGGCAATTATTACTATATGAGTGATGTTACTGAATTGTTAAGAAATCAAGGAGTATATTTGCCAGATTATAAACCTGCTAATCCATATATCGATTTAAAAGGTTATGATAAAATATCTCAACTTATTGATTGTGGCATTATAACTGGTGGATATTTTAATGATTTTAAATTTGACCAAACAGCGACAGGAATTAGCTCAATGAATACTTTGAAGAATTTTGCAATTAGGAAATATGGTTTTAAAGATGATGAATTGAAGGCAAAATTACAAAGGTATTATACCTCTGAACCAATTACAGCAATTACTTTGTTGAGAATGATTTATTCATTGGAAAATAATAGCAACCAGAATGCTACTGATAAAGCCATTTGGGAGTTCGCAATCGCAAGAGGATTGCTCTCAGATATTGACATTATCGGAATTTATGATACAATCTCTATGAAAGATATGTATGTAATTGTTGTAAATTATTTTGAAAATACAATGAATTAAGATAGCATATCAATGATTAAAGGAGGTAAATTTATGGTATTAGTTACTGGTGGAGCGGGCTATATAGGTAGTCATACGTGTGTTGAGTTACTTAATGCGGGGTATGATATTTGTGTACTAGATAACCTATCTAATAGTTGTGAAGAAGCTTTAAACAGAGTGAAGAAAATTACAGGAAAAGATTTTAAGTTTTATAAAGTTGATTTATTAGATTATGAAGGAATTGATAAAGTATTTAGTGAAAATAAGATTGAATTTGTAATTCACTTTGCTGGTCTTAAAGCTGTTGGAGAAAGTGTTGCTAAACCGCTTATGTATTTTGAAAACAATGTTGGTGGAACTATTAATCTACTTAAAGTTATGACTAAATATAATGTTAAAAAAATCGTATTTAGTTCATCAGCTACCGTTTATGGAGATAAGTCACCGGCTCCATATGTTGAAACTTTACCATGTGCTGCTATTAATCCATATGGAAGAACGAAGCTTATGATAGAAAAGATTTTACAAGATATATATGCTTCTGATAATGATTGGGATATTGCACTTTTACGTTACTTTAACCCTGTTGGAGCTCATAGTAGTGGCTTAATAGGCGAAGATCCTAATGGAATTCCTAACAATTTGATGCCATATATTTCACAAGTTGCAGTTGGAAGACTTGAATGTTTAAATATTTTTGGAAATGATTATGATACAAAGGACGGAACTGGTGTTAGAGATTATATCCATGTTGTAGATTTAGCGATTGGTCATTTAAAAGCACTAGATAAAATAAAAAATAAAGTTGGCGTTGTTATATATAACCTTGGAACAGGTCAAGGGTACAGTGTTTTAGATATGGTAAATACATATTCTAAAGTCCTAGGACGCCCTATAAATTATAAATTTGTAGATAGACGTCCGGGTGATCTTGCTGAATATTATGCAGATCCGTCTAAAGCGGAACGCGAACTTGGATTTAAAGCTACACGTACATTAGAAGATATGTGTAGAGATACTATAAGATGGCAGGAGGGAAATAAAAATGGATACAGAGGGTAAAACTACTTTAGTTGTTATGGCTGCCGGAATGGGTAGTCGTTTTGGAGGCTTAAAACAAATTGAGCCTATTGGGCCAAAAGGCGAAATAATTATTGATTATTCTACTTATGATGCAATACAAGCAGGTTTTTCAAAAGTTGTGTTTATAATAAAGAAGGCTATTGAACATGATTTTAGAGAAGCTGCTGGAAAACGTATTGAAAAAATGGCAGATGTTGAGTATGTTTTTCAAGAATTAGATAAGATTCCTAGTGGATTTTCTATTCCAGAAGGAAGAGAAAAACCTTGGGGAACAGGTCATGCAATTTTATGTGCAAGAGATGCTATAAAGACACCATTTGTCGTAATAAATGCAGATGACTACTATGGCAAGAGTGCATATAAACTAATACATGATTATCTTGTAAAAAATAATTCAACATGTATGGTTGGTTATAAACTAGGAAATACGTTATCTGAAAATGGAACAGTAAAAAGAGGAATTTGTCAAGTTGACGGAGATAATAATTTAGTTTCTGTTGTTGAGACTTTCTCTCTTGATAAAAATTCTCCATATCCTATGGATTCTACTGTTTCTATGAATATGTGGGGATTCAATACCGGTATTTTTGATGAATTTGAAACTCACTTTAAAGAATTTTTAACAGATATGGAAGATCCTATAAAAGGTGAATTCTTAATTCCTTGTATTGTTGACGATATGATTAAAACAAAAAATGAAAAAGTTAAGGTTTTAACAACTGAAGATAAATGGTATGGAGTTACGTATAGAGAAGACGTAGATGCAGTTAAAACTGCAATAAAAGATTTAGTAAATAAAGGTCTTTATGAAAATTTGTAAAATATGATTGATGAAGCTCAGTTGTTGTACTTAATGACTGAGCTTTAATTTTGTAAGCTGAGGAGCTATTTTATGAGAAATGTAAAAATCATGAGATTGCATATATGTGATGAAAGATGGCTTTTAGGAAATCCTATTGTAGAAGTAGATATATACGGAAAAGGTGGATATAAAAATATAATAAATCAATTAAGTTATGCAGATTATAATATAGTAACGGTTTCAGAATATAATAAAAAAATTGTAAAATATGCTAGTAAAAAGAATATAACTGTTGAAGACGAACTTGAGTATTTGCCGAGATTTTTTGAAAAAAAGTTTGAAAAAAGATTTAAAGATTTTGGACCTATTGATTTAGGTATAGTTTTTGAGCAAAATGATGCAAGGTTAGCTGAAAAAATAGTATTAAGTATTGCAAAGTTTTGTAGATTCCTAACACTACCTGATTATCCTAGATGTAGGCGAGTAGCAGAAACTGTACTAAAAAATAATGGGTTACAAATAAATCTTGAAAATACTCTTGAAAAAGTCGAAAAAAAATGTGATATTATACTTGATGTAAAGACTTTAGAATTAACATCAGGGTTAAAAATTTAAGAGGAGGAATTTTTTATGAAAAAAGTTGCTATTTTAACTGCTGGAGGAGATTGCCCAGGCTTAAATACCGTAATTAGAGCAATTACAAGAACTGCTATTAAACAATATGGTTTAGAGGTTATGGGAATTTTAGATGGATATAGAGGATTAGTAGAAGATAGAACAGTTAATCTTACTTTAAGAAGTGTAGAAGATATTTTAGATAGAGGTGGCACGATTTTAGGAAGCTCTAATAAGGATAATCCTTTTGCCTTTTTAGAGAAAAAAGATTCAGAGCCTGTAGATATGTCTCAACAATGTATAGCCCAATTAAGAGCTCATGGAGTAGATTGTTTGTTTACTATAGGTGGAGATGGCACTTTAACCTCAGCAAGAGATTTCTCAAGAATGGGATTCCCAGTTATTGGTATTCCAAAAACAATAGATAATGATTTAAATGCAACGGATCAAACCTTCGGATTTAACACAGCTGTTACAACTGCAACTGAGGCAATGGATAAATTAAGAACTACCGCTGAAGCACATCATAGAATTGCAGTAGTAGAGATTATGGGTAGATATGCTGGTTGGCTTACATTAGAATCTGGTATCGCTGGTGGCGCATCTGTTATATTAATTCCAGAAATACCTTACGATTTTGATAAGGTTTGTGAAGCAGTTAAAAAGAACACTAAGAATGGAAAGAACTATACAATTGTTGCTGTTTCAGAAGGAAGTAAACCTATAGGTGGAGAAGTAGTTATAAGGAAACTTGTAACTAATAGTCCAGATGCAGTACGTTTAGGAGGAATTGCTAATAAATTAGCAGAAGAACTTGAAGAACGTTTAGGAATAGAAGCAAGAGCAACTGTTTTAGGTCATATTCAAAGAGGTGGACAAACTTCACCTTTCGATAGAGTACTTTCAACAAAGTATGGTGTTGAGGCTGTAGAACTTGCTATGCGTGGTCAATTTGGTAGAATGGTTGCTATGATAGATGGTAAGATAAGTAGCTCTACTTTAGAAGATGCAGTTGGTAAGCTAAAAACAGTTCCGGTTGATCATGAATTAATAAAAGTAGCGAGAATGATAGGAGTAAGTTTTGGAGATTAGAATTTAAGGAGCTTTTATGAACGAAGAAGAGAGAATAGTATGTCCAGGTGTAAAAGAAGAAGATACAGAAGAAATTTCTTTAAGACCAAAGTGGCTTAGTGAATATACTGGTCAAGAAAAAGTTAAAGAAAATTTAAAGGTTTTTATTGAAGCCGCAAAACTTAGAAAAGAATCTTTAGATCATATACTTCTTTATGGGC
>JAEEXS010000004.1 GCA_016287855.1 Clostridia bacterium | reverse complement strand
TATGAGTGAAGAAATAGAATATCCAAGCAAAGAAAGAGAAAGAGCAAAAGTAAATGTAAAAGTTAGCGCTGAAGTAAATACATATTTACATGATTTATATAATCAAATACAATATGAATTTTGTGAACAATATGAAGATGAAATAAAAGATTTACAACAAAAAGTAGAACAATTAGAAAATATAAGAAAAGAAGCTATAGAATTTATGAAAGAAAATTGTGACATAATTACAATTGATAAGGGGTGGATTATAAGAAGTGAATTAACTACAACAGGATTGGGTAAATTATTTAAAATATTAAACAAAGGAAGTGAAAAAGAATGACACATTTTGATGTACAATGGGACAAATTAGATGAATTTATTGAGAAAAGTAAATCAACAGTAGAAGATTTTAAACGTTTAAACGAAATTGAAGAAGAAAAAAAGAAACTTCATGATGACGAATCTAAATTAGTAAATGAAGAAAACGAAATAAGAAAAAAATATAAGCAAGAGTATACTAAAAAATTAAATGATAGATTAGATGATTTTGGTATTTTAACTGTTGTTAGTGGTAGTGACCATGATGAAGGTAGAATTATATCAGTAACTGAAGATGAAATGAAAGTAAGATATTGGTATAACTATGGTTCGTCAAGTATGGATTTCATTATATCAACTAAAGAATTACAAGAAAAAGGATATGTAGTAGAAAAAGCTCCATATAGTAATGGGAAAATATTTATTGTAGATAATATTAAAAATCCGATGGATGTATTTGAAATTATCAAGTATCGTTTAAAACTTGAAGTAGGAGAACAAAAAAGAAAGCTTCAATGGGGTGAAGAAGAAGTAGAAAAAGGAAAAGATAGAATTAAAAAAGCCAAAGAAGAACTTGAAAAGTATAAAAAAGTATCAGATGGGATGATTACAAAAATTTTTAATGATATTTCATTTGGTGTAACTGATTTAAAAATAGAAGATATTTTAAAGACATTACCTAGAGAAGTATGCATGTATGAAGATAACAAAGGAGAATAACAATGGAAAGTAATATATATAACTATGAAATGATAAGAGCAATGATGAAATCACCTAAAAGAGATATATTACCAAACGATGTATTAATATATAAAAATGGTGAAAAAGCAGTATTGTATGCACAATATTATTGGACTATATTAAAGTTTTATGATGATGACTTAAATCATGTTTATAATGATGATTATACAATTATAGAAGTATTAAGGCCTCATTATGAGAGAATATATGAAAAAGGTAAAGAAAAAACAAAATAGACTTTTTATTAATAAAATGATATAATTAAATATAGGAGGGAATATGAAGTATAAATTTGAAAAAGTTGATGACGATATAACTAAGTTAATTTATAAAGGCAAAGAATTTGAAATTAAAAGAGATGTAGAATTAACTGCTAAAATGCAAGGCGTATATATGAAAGCAAGAACTAAAATGATGATTGATTTTTCTAAGCAAGGAATAACTAAAAAAGATTTAGTAATTGAAAGAAAAGAAAAAGGAAAAACATATTATGATAATTCAAACCTTAATGAACTTGAAAAATATTATACAGAAATGGCTTTTTTAGAAATATATGACGAAATATCTAAGAAAGCAACTGGAATGATATTCCAAGAATTAGTCTTAGATATAGGACTAAATGAAAACGAAAGCGAAGAATTTGGTTTAGAGTTTAGTAATGCATTGTTAGGCAATACCAAAACACCCTCAGAAACAAAATAAAGTAACGGCAATATGTTTTGCTTATGATAAAGATTTAAAACAATTATATGCGTTCTATTGTGCTAGATATGAGAATATAAGATTTAAAGAATTTAAGAAATTAGGAATAACAGAGTTTATGATGAAATTAGATAGCATTCCAGAATCTGAACCTATATTTAACATAATAAAATCAAGAGTTATAAATATTGGTACAATAAAAGATAAAGAAGAACGTAAATACTGGAGAAAACAAAAGAAAATAAATAAAATACCAGATATATATTTAAGCAATGAAGAATTAGATATGAATATGAAAGAAATGTTTAAAAAAGTTGGAGGAATAAAATGAAATTAGATGAATTTATGGGAAATATTGAAATATTAGGAAAAGAATTCTCAATGTATGTTGATGATGAAAAAGGTGTATCATTTCCATTAAATACAGTACATTTATTAACTAGGGTTGATATGTTAGAATTAGCGAAAGAAGAATATCAAGTAGCTAAGTTTCAAAAAAAGATAGATGATCTAGATTATAAAATAGAAAATATTAAAAGGGCAGTGCCTAAAAATGAAATAACAGGTAAGGACGAAGATAAATATACTATTACAGAAAAAGAAATTGCAGTTCGTAAGGTATGGAATGTTTCAAATACTGCAGGAGCATTTAAGAGTTTTACAAATAAAGATGACGCGTTAAAAGCATCTAAAGAGATTAATACAAAAGTGTTTGGTTATCTAAAATGAAAAATGTATTTTATTTTAAAGTAATATCATATATTGGTGGATGTGAGAGCTTCTTTTACTATTTATCAAAGTTATACAAAAATATAGTTATTTATTATAAAGAAGCACACCCAGAACAAATAAAAAGATTAGCAAAAAATGTAGAAGTACACAAGTATAAAGAAAATGAAACAATTGAGTGTGATAATTTTTTCTGTTGCTATGGACCTGATATAATTGATAATGTAATTGCTAAAAATTATATACATTTGATTCATTGTGATTATAAACAAGTTAAGTTTAGTCCTATCATACATCCTAAGTTCAATAAATATATTGCAGTAAGTAAACTAGCAGGAGAAAGTTTTAAAGAAATAATAGGAATTGATTATGAATTAATATACAATCCTGTTGCAATAGATATTCCTAAGGTTGAAAAATATAATGATGGTAAAATACATTTAATTAGTGCAACTAGATTGACTAAGGAAAAAGGGTTAAAGAGAATGCAGAGATTAGCCACTTTATTAGATAAAGCAGATATTAATTATGAATGGATAGTATATACAAATCGTGTTCGAGAAAGTATAGGCAAAAATGTTATATATAAAGAGCCTAAAATGGACATTATAGAAGATATTGCAAAAGCCGACTTTTTAGTTCAATTATCGGATTGTGAAGCGTTTTGTTATAGTGTAGTAGAAAGTTTAATAGTAAATACACCTGTAATTTGTACAGATTTGCCTGTATTTAAGGAGTTAAGAGTAAATAAGGGTAATTCTATTATATGTGATTTATCGATGAATAACGTGGATATAAACAGGCTTAAACAACCTTTTAAATTTAAATATAAACCACCAAAAAGTAATTGGAATAAATATTTAGATAATAAAAGTGATTATAATCCTAATGAATATGCTAAAGTAAGGGTAAAAAGAGGATATACAGACATAGTAAACAATAAGTATTATCCAAAGAGTAATGAGATTATAGAAAATGAAATTACTAAGCAAAGGGCTAGTTATTTAGAAGCGAAGGGATTGATAGAATGGTTATATTAGTTTGTTCATGTGATAAGAATGATGATTTGTTTGAACCATTTCATCATTGTATAGAAAAATATTATCCAGAACACCCAGAAATTATATATGCAACAGAAACAATAAAAAATCCATATTATAGAACAATATGTATTGATTATCCTTTAGAATTATGGACTAAAAGAATTAGAGAAACATTAATAGAAATAAATGATAAACAGATATTATTAATGATTGATGATATATTTATAAGAAAACCAGCTGATATAAAGCGTATAGAGTATGCTAGAAGTATTTTAAAAGGTAATGTTGCATTAATTAACTTTGAAAAGGTATTTAACAAAGAAGACAAAGAATGCGGCTTAAATGGCTTTAAATTGCGAAAAAAAGGCAGTGAATATGAACTTAGTTTAATGTGTGGATTATGGGATAAAGAAAAGTTAATTAATATATTACAAAAAGATAGTGACCCATGGACAGTTGAATATAATCAAGATACAAAAGGATACGATTATTTAATCAATAGTGAAGATTATATAATCGATTGGGGATATATAACATTTCATCATGTAGGAGTTATGAAAGGAAAATGGGCTAGAGAAGTAATACCTTTTTTTGAAAAAGAAGGAATAAAAATAGATTATTCTAGAAGGGGATTTTATGATTAAATTATCTATAATAATACCAACATATAATAGAAATGAAAATTTGTTAAGATTATTACAAATATTAAAAAAACAAATTACAAAAGAGGTTGAAGTTATAGTTGTTGATGACCATAGTGATAATGAAGTAAAATTTCCTAAATGGTTTAAATACATTAGATTAAATGAAAACAGTGGTGGTGCTAGTATCCCAAGAAATGCTGGATTAGATAATGCTAAAGGAGAATATATTGCTTTTATTGATAGCGATGATACAGTAAAAGATAATTATATTAAAACAATATTAGATAAAACAAAAGAAGATTGGGATTATTGTTATATTAGTTGGGAATGTAGCACTCATAAAATAATAATAAAAGATAATCCTCCAAACTGGAATTGTTGTGTTTGGAATTGTATATACAAAAGAGAGTTAATAGGTAACACAAGATTTAACCCTGAATTAGTAATAGCCGAAGATTATGATTTTAATAAAAGAGTAAGAAAAGGCAAAAAAGCAAATATAACAGAAATATTATATTATTATGAACAGTTTAGTCCTGATAGTTTAATTAAATCGGGGAGAAAAATAAATGATAAATATAAGAAAGGAGAATAAGTATGCCATGGAAGTCAAAAAAGCAAAGAAGATGGGGACATAGTCCTGAAGGTATAAAAGCATTAGGTGGTAAGAAAGCCGTTGCAGAATGGGATAAAGCTACTAAAGGTAAAAAATTACCTAAAATAGCACCTAAAAAGAAAGGGAAATAAAATGAAATTAGAAATTGAATATGTAGATATAAATAGTATAAAGCCATATGAAAAAAATGCTAAGCAACATCCCGAAGAACAAATAGAGCAGATAAAAAAATCAATAGAACAGTTTGGTATGGACGACCCAATAGGTATATGGAGAGATGAAATAGTTGAAGGACATGGAAGATTAATAGCTTGTAAAGAATTAGGATATACAGAAGTTCCAATAATAAGATTAGACCATTTAACTGATGAAGAGAGAAAAGCATACACACTAGCACATAATAAACTTACAATGAACTCTGATTTTGATTTAGACTTATTAAATGATGAATTAATGAGTTTTGATACAATAGACATGAAAGACTTCGGGTTTGATGATGTATTTGATGAGTTTGATGAAACAGAATTAGATGATGAAAGAGAAAAAGAAAAAATAAATGTTTCCATAGTATTTGAAAAATATAGTGATTATGAATGTATAAAAGATGAATTAGAACAATTGGTGTCAAAAACAAATGGGAACATATCGATAAAAATGATATGAAATTAACAAAAGCAAACATAAAAGCAATAAATTATGCTTGTACAAACTTTCATTATTCTAAAAGCGTTCCTACCGTTCAATATGCATACAATGTATATAACAATAATAATGAGTGGTGTGGTGTTATTATATATGGCGGTGGAGCAAACAATAACTTGGCAAAAAATTTTAATTTACATAATGGCGAAGTATTAGAGCTAGAAAGAGTAGCTTTAAACGTGAAACAAGAACAAACGAGCAAAGCAGTTGCATTGTCACTAAAGCTATTACACAAAGAAAACCCTATTGTTAAAGTTATTGTTAGTTATGCCGACCACAGACAGAATCATGTTGGCACAATTTATAAAGCAACAAATTGGTTGTTTTTAGGCATATCAAAAACATCAGACACTCAATATTATTATAATGGTAAATGGACACATGAAAGAACTATTAATTCTAAAAAAAATAGAGATTATTTAAAAAAAATATTGCCTAAAAGAAAAAATTCTAACAAATTTAAATATATCTATTGTATTGATAAAGATTTAAAGAATAAATATCAAAAACAAGCTAAAGAATATCCTGCAGTTAGTGATTTGACAATCAAATAAAAAGTGATGTATAATTATATATGAAATGCGGTAATAGTTTAATGTTAGAATAGTCTACTATGTAGAAAGGTGGCAGTTCAATTCCGACCTTACCGCTCCATTATGATTATGCACTCACTAAAAAGTGAGTTTTTTTATAAAGGAAGTGATATAGGTGGCAAATAAACTTGATAATCTGATGACGCCTCAAGAACTCAACGCAAGAAAAACGCCCGAGGAAAGAATAGAGAGTGCTAGGAAGGCTGGAATTGCATCAGGAGAGGCTAGAAGAGAAAAAGCTACAATGAAAAAAACACTTGAAATGTTATTAAATGAAAAGAATAATAAAGGTAAAACATATAGGGAATTAACTACTCTAGGATTAATAAAAGGAGCAGTTGATGGTAAAGCAGAAAACTATAAAACAATAGTACAATTATTAGGTGAATTACAAGAGCAATCAAATGAAACACCTAGCCTTAATATTACAATAACTGATAATAGTAATCTTGAAAAAGCACTATATGAAAGTGAGGAATAAAAATGGAATTTATAAAAATAGGTAAGAACTACATGATTAAAAACGGTAATGGTAGATTAATTACTGAAAAAGAAAAGTTAGAGTTAGAAAATAAAGAATTGATTATTAAAGATATTCAATCGAATGAATGTCAAGGAAAAACAACTCAAAAACTAACAAGAAACAAAAAAAGATTAAAAAAGATAACTGCACTTCAAGAGGAGAATGCAGATGATATTATCAAAGAAACAGATAGCACTATATAACGATATAATAAATCCTAATATACCGAATATAAGTGTATTAGGAAGTACGCAAAGTGGTAAGACATATGATATATGCTTATCACTTATAAAGTATGCTGAGAACCTTTATAATTACGAAAAAGAACAACGTAAGAATAAAGATTATCTACCACGTGAATATAATGGTGCTATTATAGGGTGGACGACTGACACAGTAAAATCAAATATAGTTGATAATTTAGTAAAAATATTAGAAGAAATAAAATATAAACATTATACTTTAAAATATGGGCAACAAGACAAATATCTTGAAATATTTAATATTAGATTTTATTTCTTTGGGTTTAATACTAAACTATCATTTAATAGAATACTAGGTAAACCATTGGTGTTTTGTTGGATAGATGAAGCAGCTAGAATATATACACAAGGTCAATTACGTGAATCGTTTAATGAAATACCAGGGCGTATGATGAGTTATGCAGGACACCCTTATTATAAGCGTATTGATAGTTTTAATGTTGAAGGAAGTCAGAATCACCCATATAAAAAAGATTATATTGATGGTAGAGACTGGATAAAGTATGTTTTCTTCCCTTATGATAACCCTGTATTAGATACAGAAGAAAAGATAAAAGAAGCAGTAAAATCTTTTCCAGCTGGAAGTTTAAGAGACCAGAAGGTATTTAATAAATGGGTTGTTGGTTCTGGAGTAGTATTTAATCATATATCTAAAATGTCAGAGCAAGAGTTTAAGGATAAATATGTTATACGTGAAATAGGTATAGGTTGTGATTATGGTAGTGTAAATGCAACTACTTTTAGTGCGATAGCATTAGCACAAAATCAAGAAACAAGATTATGGAATTTGGTTTTAATTGATAAATATTATCACGATCCAAAAGTTGAAAACGATACACCAACCACAGAATTTTATAGTAATCAATTAAAAGAATTTATAAAATTATTACATAATAAATATCCACATATTCCTGTCAATACTTTAGTAGTAGATAGTGAGGCTTCACATTTTTGTAATAGGCTTGAAGTTGATGGAATAAGACACGAACTTGCTAAAAAAAATAATATGAGTGTTGATGAAAGTGTACAATATATGCAAAGTTTATTTTATAAAGAGTTTCTAAAGATAATAGAAATGCCACATATTAGATATTTTATTAACGGTAATCCTGTATATGGCGGGCATGATATAGGCTTAGAAGAATTAGAAAGTTATCATTATGATAAGCTAAGAAGTGAGCGTGAAGGAATAAATGCCTATGTTAAAGAGTTCGACCATTATGTCGATGCTAGTAGGTATATTATTATGGAGTTTAAATTAACTGGAAGGAGTCCTGTGATTTAATGAAAATTAGAATTAATGACATAGAATATCAAATAAAAGAAATGAGTCAAAAAGAATATAAAGATTTTAGAAAGCAAGAAGATGAAAATACTGGCTGTGAAATAACTGATACGACACAAGAAGTTTGGTATGGTGCGTCACATCATTATCAAAATACAATAGTCATAGATAAGGATTTGAAAAAAGATAGAAAAAGAAGAGTATTAATACATGAGTTGACACATTGTTACATAAGTGAATATATAACACATCAAGAGCAACAGTACACAGAAGAAGATGTTGCAGATATAAGCACAAATAGTCATGATTTAGTTCATAAAATTGTGGAGGATTATTTTAATGAAAATTAAATGCAAGAAATCAAAAAGATTTTTAATGGAGATTAATTATGATGAAATAATAAAGGTTATAGAAAAGCATGGGATAGCATTAGAAATACCACTTGAAATTGTAGTACCTTGCAGAGCTTGTCATGAAAGCGAAGTATATAGGATATATCAAGACCATTATGTATTTGTTGAAAATAGGAAAGTTGACAAATAATAAATAATATGTTATTATTATATCGTGGAAGTGCAGTGAATTGGCCTTTTATGGTGCAATTGGAAGCATAGGGGATAACCTTATGCTTTTTTTGGAGGTTTAAATGAAAAAAAAGAAATGGAAATTGTACTTGTATTATAATGGAGTTCTTATAAAAAAATTAAGAATAAGTGAGGACGAAGCACCTGCACAAAACAGTTATGCTATCAGAGTATATTTTAAAAAACAATTATTCAAAAATGTTATAGCAGGAGTAGTAGTTAAGCCAATAAGATTATTAAAGAATGATGAAAAAAACAGAAAAACTTATTGGGGAACGACATTAGAGACAGGTATAGAAGTATAGGAGGATAAAACATGTTAGGAAAATTGAGACATTTTAACCCTTTACAGACACCTTATATTAAGATTAATGTAAAAATAACTAACCCAGGTATAACAAATGGAAAACCAAATATAGTAAATGATGAAAGATATGTACTTGCACCAAGTGCAAAAAAGATAGGTACATATATTAGAAACCAATTATTTGGTAGTGATTTATTAACACAAACAGAAGGTTTGAATATAAATTGGTTAATGCCAACATTAGGTGAAGCATTAGAACTTGCAGTATATGAAAAAGAAAGTTTTATATACATACACAAATTTGAAGATAAAATATATTTAGAATGTATAAAAAAATGCGATATTCATAATCTAGTTCAAAAATATGATAAAGTATATAGTTGCGATATTATACAAGATTTTGTAGGTGAAGAATTTGATTATGCTTTAAAAAGACATATAGAAATAGAAGATGGTAAAACAGAGTTAGTATTTACTGCTTACAAAAAAGAAAAACAACGTGGAGAATGGCAAGAAATGTCTTTACAAGCATTTAATGAAATTAACGATACTGAATATAAAAGAGTATATGAATTACCTTATGAAGTATTAATTAATATAGATACAGGGCAAGACTTCTTTAAGGATAGTATTAAGTTCTTAAATGAAGAAATGGAAGTATATAACACATTATGTGAAGAAGTACAGAAAACAAAAACAAGAATAGCAACTACCCAACACTTTCAAAGCGGAGACATCTATAATCAATGGCAACCAAGCGCTAATATATATGATGTAAAAACTATTAGTGTTGGTAATTTGCAAGACTTCTTTACATTATTACCAGGTGATAAAGAACATAGTGTATTTGAATATTTACAGGGTAATTTAAGAGTAAATGATTATGTTGATACATTTAAGTTCTGTGACTATCAAATTATTCAAATGGCTAACTTAAGCCCAGCAACATTCGGATATGAAAAAGATAATTATCAAAATGTCGCTAGTGTTGATTTATCTATGAATTTAACTGAAATGACTATTGAAGCTATTAAAAAACAAATAGAACCACAAGTTAATCATTTAATAGAAAACATAGTAAAATTACAAGAGCTATTAAATGTACAAGATAATAGAATACCAAGTGATTTAGTATGGGATTATGGAGACAACGAAAAACTTGATGACAACAAAAAGATTAACACATTACAAGCAATTCAAAGAGCAATGGCTATTCCATATAGTACACGTGCAAAAATATTAACACCAATACTTAATAAGTTAATTGATGAAAAAACAGATGCCGAGAGTTTAACTAAAGCATATAATCAAGAACGTGAAGATATTAGGTTAACATATGAAGAATTATAGTATTGCAGATAGTGTATTTAATGTTAATTTAAAGTATGCACGTATGCAAAATAAAACAGAAGAGTTATTCTTTAGATGTTTGTATGAAGGCAGAAGCGAAGAATATTTTGCTAAAGAGTTAGAAAAAATATGGGGTAAAAGCCATAAATTCTTTAATGAAGCAGTTGAAGAATATTCTACTATGATTCACGAAAGAAACTTAAAAGGAAAAACAATAATAAGAGAAGAGCCTGAGGAAAGTATATTTAGTTTAGTACCTATTAGTGTTGTATTGGCAGTAGAAAAAAAGTTTAAGAACTATAAGAAAAGAGAATATTCTAGGTCATTAAAAAGTCCGGCTTATGAAGTTGACAAAGTTGAATATATAAGTAAAAAGATACCTAGATATAATAATCAAATTGTACCTTATTATTATCGAGGTACAAATGAAATATGTAGATATGTTGAATTAAGTACTTATAATTCAATGATATATAACACTAATTTAGTACGTGAGGGTTGGAATAGAACTTTAAATGACGCACAATTAACTGGGGAAAGATATTTTATGATACCTTATCACCCATTTAGTTGTGAGCATTGTTTACCTTATCAAGAAAAAATTCTTACAAGAAATGAAATAATAAGAATTGCTGGTATAGCTGAAGAGGCTGAAGGTGATATATTACATCCAAATTGTAAATGTGAAATAACAATATGGAAACCAACAGAACCTATACCTAAAAGTGATTTAAGTTATGGAGAAAAAGAAGAAATTGCAATTACTAGACAAAAAGTAAATAGTTTAACATTAAAAAAGGAACGTTTACTTACTGATAGAAAAATGCAAAGATTATATGGTAAAGAAAATGAAGTTGATGAATTAAATCAGCAAATAAAAAAAGTCAATTCTAAAATAAAAGAATTGCAAAATACAATGCCAACAAATGCGTTAAAGAAACAAGTTGTGGCAATATACAGATAAAACAAAGACCAGCATGTTTACTTGAATGTCTATAAACTTTAAGTAGACACCGCACTTCTAAAAATGTCGACAAATAGGAGGAGAAAAAAATGGATATATCAAAGTATATCACAAACAAGGATATCCAACTATCCAACGATGATATAAACATCGAAAAGTTGGAAAAAGATATTAGGAAGGGATATGTTTCTAGTGATGAAATTGAAAAGGTAAGAAAAGATACCATAAAAGAAAACACTGCAAATTATATGGAACTAGAAGAAAAATACAATAAACTTGAAAAATCTTACAATGATATTGAAACAAGAAACACAGAACTAACTAATAATACTAGAGGTTTAAAACTTCAAGTAGAAATGGTGTCTCAAGGGTTTAAGAAAGAAAATCTAGAAGAGATATCTGCGTTAAGAAACTCATTATTTAAAGATGAAGAAGATGACGCAAAAGCTATTTCAATGATTAAGGAAAAATATAAAGCGACCTATTTTCCTGAACCTGATAAGAAGACCGAGATACCTAACGAAACAAGTTTTAATTCGACAGTAAAACCAAAAGAAGAAATAAAAATTACAAGAAAAACAAGTTTAAAAGATTTGATTAGGAGGAATTAATTATGAATTATACACAAGACGGAGTTTATAGTTTAGATTTACAATCAGTTGCAAAACGTATTTATGAATCTTTACTTTACAACTCACAATTTTACAAATTTTTAAATCCAAATTATATTGGAGAATTAAGAACAGCAGGTACTCCAATGATTGAAATTCTAAAATCAGGAGAAGCTACTGTTAATGTAAGAAGCACAAAAGAAATTACAAGTGCTCTTACACCAGGGCTATTAGGATATAGTTCACAAAAAGTAGATTTAACAGAGTTACCAATGGATTATTCTATTCGTATTCCTGTATTAGTATCAGGAACTAACTTCATTAATACTCTAGAAGACGCCATGGCTAAAAAAGACCAAGCAGTTGCAAAAAGAGTTGATACTTATGGTTTTGGTACTGTTCTTGCTAATGGTGTAACTGAAGAGGCAGAATGGGACCCAGCAACTCAGGCTGATTATATTGAAATATTAAATAATCTAAAAGCAAATTTATTCAATAAAAATGTATATAGCGATTATAGACTAGCATTATCAGCAACAGAACATGCAAAATTAGCATCAGCATTAACTTCTATACTTAAGTTTGAAACAGAAGTAGGAGTTAAAGGTGTTGATATGGGTGTAGTTGACGAGGCATACGGAGTTCAAATGTTCCCAGTAAACGACACAATGTTAGGTGATGTAAAAGGATATTTCTATAATCCACTTGCAGTAGTTGGTGATTCATTCTTCGATTCATTCGTAGAATATAACAACAACTATCCAGGTTTCCCAGGTTACTATGTAATGGAAGGAAACATTATGTTTGGAGCTAAAGTTGTTGAGCCAAACGCTATAATTAAATTAGTAGAAGAAATATCTGCATAATTAGAAAGGAGGTCAATTATGACTTTCTTTACAATAGAAGAATTTAATAATAAATATAATATGACTATTGAAGAGGAATGGAAAATTGAAAAGGCTTGTGAAATGATTTACAGTCAAATAGGTATAAGATATAGAAATCCTAATTGGGACTCTATATCTTGCCCTAAGGCTGTTAAAAATGCAAGTATGGAACAATTACGTTTTATAGAAGAATATGATATCCCTAGTTTAGATAATCGCGGTTCAATAGAAGCAGGAGCAATGAAAAGCGATTTGATAAGTGATATATCAAAAGACGCACTTAGAATATTAGGCAATGCTGGGTTATTATATAGAGGAAATCCAATTAATTATAATATGGGTATAAATCTACCATTCGGTGATTAATATGTTTAATGTTAATGGAATGAAGGCTATTTTGGTACAAAATAACCGCGGTATAAGCGATTATTATGATGACCAAGATAAACGTCAAGTAAAGATAAAAGTATGCCCATATAACGCTGATATGTCCGTTAAATTTGGTACTGATACAGTAGCAGAAGCAAAAGGATATTTCATAGTTAAAGGTAAAACACCTGTTAAAGAAGGAGACCAATTAATCTTTGGTAATACAACTTATTCTATAATAGATGTTAAAGATAATTGGATTTGGAATAAACTTGCAAATATTATAATAGCAGTAAAATGAGTGCAGTAGAAATAAAATTTGAATGGGTAAAAGAATTACCTATAAAACAAATAAATAAGTTTGAAGATAGAGTTGTCTATAATGTAGCAGTATTCACCCGTGAATATACCAAAGGAACAGACGCATATCCATACTTAACAGGAAATTTAGCAAGGTCAGAAATGGCAAAACCAATAAGAGGGTATAACAAAACATATTCATTATTAAGCGGTACTGGCTATGATGTTTATGTATGGAATATGAAAAATGTTAATTGGACAAATAAGAGTACTAAGCCTCAATGGTATTTTAGACAATTTCGTCAGTCAAGTGGGAAAATTGTTAAGAATGCTGTTTCATCTGCATTAAAGGAGATATAATATGAGTGAGCAAGATATCAAAAATAAGAACTTAGTATTAATTGATTATTTACGTTCTATAATAGATGATTACAAAATACGGGCTGAATATAAGACAAACGATAAAGATATTCAAGTTATCGTAGTTCAAGAAACATCAGGACAAAAGATTGTATTATGGGAAACAAACTCATTATATAATTATTATGATGTAAACATTTATGGAGATAATATTCAAAATGCTAAGAATGTAAGTGTTGAAATTGGTAATCTAATAGGAAATAACATTTATTTTGAATGGAACAACCAGCAATGGCAAATAATGATAAAACAATTTTCTAATCCAAGAACAATAGCTTATGAAGATATAAGACGTGTGTCTTATACAATGACTTTACAATGTATAGTCAATAGAATATCATAATGAGAGGAGAAAATTCATGGAATGGTATATTAATAATAGAGAGTTAATAAAAAATCTAGCAATAAATACTGGAACAACTGATTCACCAACTTTTACAAATATCTGTACAACGTCAGAAATTGGTGTTGAAACAGAGCTCGAAGAGAAAGACTTTTATGTTTTCTGTGATGCTTTACAAAGAAAAGTAATCACTGGTGCTAGTGTAACATTAACAGGTACATTAAAACTAGATGTAAACAATGCAGGAGATATTTCTTTTCTAGACAAAGTTCATACATTAATTGCAGATGGTGAAGTTGCACAATTCTCAGGAATATTAATTCAATTCGATTTATTATCAGGAGTAACTGGTGGAGTATTAGAATATACTAAATATCAAGCACAAGTATCATTAAATCTTAGTGATTTAGGTGGTGCAGCTGAAGATGAATCAGAATTTAGTTTTGAAATGCAATTAATAGGAAAAGGAACTGAAATTGCATCAAGTTAAAAATCCTTTAAGGTGGGGTGGTAAACCTCACTTTTTTTAGTAGAAAGGAGAGAAATTATGGAAGGTGAAGTATTAGTAAGATTTGTCGGTGATACTTCTAATTTAGATAGTAAAACAAGAGGCATTACATCTTCATTTGGTAAAATGTCTGCAGCAATGGCTATTGGAAATATCACAGCAAAAGCAGTTTCAAAAGGAATAGAGCTAATTGGAGAAAATGTTGATAGAGCTTCTCAAAGAATCGATACAATGAATAATTATCCTAAAGTAATGGAACTATTCGGAGTAAGTGCTGATGAAGCTTCAGAATCAGTTAAAAGAATTGATGAATCAGTGCAAGGTTTACCAACATCATTAGACCAAGCAGTAGCAGGTGTGCAAGATTTATTCACAGTAACAGGAGATTTAGGAAAGTCAGAGGCAATGTTTAAATCTATAAATGATAGTGCTATGGTTTTTGCTAATGGTTCTACTGAGGCTGTCGATAGATTTATATATGGGTATAAACAAGCATTGTCTGCAGGAAAAGTATCGGCTCAAGACTTTAATCAAATGAATGAAGCAATACCTGGATTGATGAGTAAAGTAGCCGAATCTATGGGAATATCATATAAAAATTTAAAAGATGGTTTATCAGATGGAAGTATATCTATTGACCAATTTAATGAGGCACTAAATAAACTTGATTCTGAGGGTACAGGCTCAATGGAAGCTTTAAGTAAATCAGCACATACTGCAACAGGTGGTATCCAAACATCTATTGCGAATGCTAAAACAGCATTAGTTAGAGGTGTAGCAAATATAATAAAATCAATTGACGGTGCATTAGAGCCTTTCGGGGGTTTAACTGGAGTTATATCAAAATTAGGAAAAGTAGGAGAAAAAGTATTTTCTGGTTTAGGACAAATTATTCCGGTAATAATACCACCTTTATTAGAAATTATACAAACAATAGCACCTGCTTTACAAAGTTTATTAACTCAAATAATGCCAGTATTATCTAATATTTTTCAAACTATAATGCCAATAGCAATTCAAATATTAAACACATTAATACCGCCATTACTTCAAATTATACAAATGATATTACCACCATTAACACAGATTATTAATTCATTATTACCTTTATTGAAACCTATTGCAGATTTATTAAATCCAATAATTAAAATATTAATGTCAATTATAACACCTTTAATAGAAATAATATCAAGTATATTACCACCATTTATTGATTTATTAAGTACGATATTACAAGTAATATTACCGCCATTAACTACAGCAATAGACTTTTTTGCAAGTGTATTATCTACTAAAATTCAAGCAGCATTTGGTATAGTAAAACCTATATTTGATTTAATAGGAAATCAATTTAATATGATGAAAAATATTATAAGTAATTTAATTAATTTTATAAAAAATGTATTTACCGGAAATTGGAGAGCAGCATGGCAAAATGTAGTAAATATATTTAAAAGCATAATGTCAGGTATTGCTAATATAATAAAAGCACCAATAAATGCAATTATAGGTGGAATAAATGGATTTATTAAAGGATTAAATAAAATTAAAATACCAAATTGGGTACCTGTAGTTGGTGGTAAAGGAATAAACATACCACTAATACCAAAACTTGCAACAGGAACAAATTATGTACCAGATGATATGTTAGCAATGATTCACGAAGGTGAAGCGGTAGTACCTAAAAAGTTTAATCCGTATGCAAACGGAATAGATAGTACGAGAATATCATCAATGCAAAATACATATAATCCTAATATTCAAGTATATAATAATGTTAATATTGAACAAGACCCATTAGGACAATTAGTTCATAATATTAAAACTTATAGTGGTGGAAGTCCTAATGATTATAATTATGGAGTTGGTGTTTCATGATTAAAATGTATATAGACAATGAAGAAGTAGTTTGTAATAATTTAATTGAAATAAAAGAAGAAATGCTATCTACTTCTTCAACTATCTTGAATAATTGTTACCCTAAGAGTTGGGAAGAGAATCATGACTATGTTAATAATTTTTACTATCCAAAAGATTATTCTCAATGTTTAATTTATCATGATAATGAATTAATATTTTGTGGAGTAGTAAAAAACACAGGCAAAATAAGTTTAAATCCAAGAGAGCCTAAGTTCTGTTCTTTAGAGATATTAGATTATAAAACATTTTTAAGCGAAGGAAAAATATTAGATTTTGTAATTGATAATAAAACAATTTTAGAATCTATACAATTAATAATAGATGAAATAAGCGATTATGGTTTTGTTTTAGGTAATGTTGAAATATATGGAGCAGATGATACTATCGGAGCTTATAATACTCAAAATAAATCAGCGTATGATGTATTTCAATATATTGCTGAGGTAAGCAGTGCAAAATGGTTTACTAGAATGATAGACCAAAACACTATAGCAATAGATTTTTATGACCCTGATTTTATGACAAAAGAAACAGAAATAGAATATACTCAAAGTTTTTTTGAAGAACATAATATTCAAGATATATCGTTTAGTTATTCAACATCAGATTATAGAAATAAACAAGCATTAATTTCTAATCAAGTATTTGGTTCTATAGATTATACAGAAAACTTAGTAGCTAGTGGATACACTAGGGAGTTTATAACAACAACACCAATTGGAAGTATAACATCAATATTAGTGAATGGTGATGAAAAAACATTCTCCACTATGAGTGATAAAGAACTTGGAATAGACACAGATTTTTATTATAATCCTACAGAATCACGTTTCGTAAGTAATGATAGTATGAGTATTTATTCATCAGGTACTATAATAGAAATAATATATACACCATTGATTGAAGGTAGACAGGTTGTATCAAACATTGAAGAAATAAACCGTATTAATACTAATACAGGTAGAAGTGGTGTAATAGAAAGATATGAAAGTCGAAACGATGTATTGTCAAGTGATGAATTATTACAAATAGCACAGACTTATATCAAATATAAAGGTTATCCTGAAATTAATTTAACAATAAAAACTTATCAAGATAATTTATATAATATTGGTTCTAGTGTATATTTCAATGCACCAATTAATGAATTAAAAAAATGGTATATGGTAAAAAGTAAAACTACACAAATATATGCAAGTGGAAATAATACGTATGAAGTGTTTTATGTTTACACATTGACATCAAGTTATAATTCTGAAAAGGCTATTAACTGGTTTGATAATCAAAGAAATAAAGCAAAAGGTAATATTAATAAAGGCGAATATATAACAAGAAATATAGACTTAGAAGCAAGTGCTAATATAATATGGGAAAATTTAATTGTAGAAGAAATAACAATTACTAATGATAACGTATTAAATAATTCATTAAATACACCATTTATACAATAGGAGGTAGTATGACACAAGATTATAAAGATAATTTATTAAAATATTTTACTGGCAATTTAGATATAGAAAATGGTAATAATATTCCATCTTTCGAAAATAGCGAAACATTGAATAAAAATATTGCTGAAAATATAAACACAATTTTAACTAGCGAGCAAAACGCAAATGCTGTCGTCGCATTAGGAAAATTATATAATGAAATGTATGAAGAATATTTAATTTATGGTTATTATAAAGATACATCAGACAATTATTATGGATTTATATATTTAGTAGATGGTAATTTGAATGAAATACAAATGATAACTGAATTTGCAAGTGGAACAAAATTGTATCCTATTACAGCATTAAATCAAGCAGAAGATAATAATATCTATGGTTTAACATTCGCTATAGGAGAATATGATATGATAAGTAAGGTATTATTATTGAATAATATTTTTGCTAGTGGTTTAATTAGTGGTGAGTATGAAGTAATATTGAGAAATGATTATGTTATTCCATATCATTATAATCAAGCACCATATAGACAAAATAGAATAATAAAGTCTCCTGATGGAGCAACTTATTATATTATATTTAATGAAGATGGTAAGGAAAGGATAATTAAATTTGTAATAAATGTAGGAGCTTCTAATGAATGGAGTGAAACAATTCTTCCTGTTGCTTTTTATACAAGATTTGATGTCAAATTAGATAAATCTACTGGAGAAGAAAATCTTTACATTTATGGAATAGATACAGATAATCCTTCATCATATTATGAATATAAAATTTATGATAATAATTATACTTTAGTAAAAAAAATAACATTACCTTATTTAGTACAGTTTTTATCTCAGATATATGTAAAAGATATGAATAATATTTATTTGTTTTTGATGTATACATCAGTCGGTAAAGGTGGAATTTATAAAATTAATAATAATCAAGTAGAAACAATATATGAATATAATTTAGTATATGGTGATACAGGCTATAAAGTGTCCTATTGTACAATTTTTGAAATAAATAATGGTGTATTTTTCTATTTAGATTATAGAGACACAGATGATACAAAATTGTATATTGGATATATTAAAAGTGATAATTCATATATATTAAATTTAGTAGGCTCTTATAATGGAGTAGAAATTTTTGCGGGATTATATGATTATGTAGATTTTTATTATAGAAATAAATATAATCTAGTAGAAATATATTTTCCTTTATATTCAACAACTAATACTACTAAAAAAATTGTTTTTGATTATAATTCTATTAATTATAATGGTGAGGATTATTCAAATACAAATTTATTAGTTCCAAATAAAGCAAGATTATATAATAGTAATAATAAAATGATTTTTGCTAGAAATTTATATAATAAGGTTATAAATGCTAATACTACTATCTCAACATTAAATATTCCTAATACTAATTTGAATGATATAACAATTTATAATCAAAGTTTAATCGGCGAAACTAATTATGTATTAATGAATAAGCAAGAAAGTATTACAAAAAATATTTATGAAAATCTAAACATAAACTTTTATACAACATTAAGAATGATAAATAATAATGATTCTAATAACCCTATATTTAATCAACAAGGCTCAAACAGAATTAATTCAAGTGTTTCTGATGTAAAAGATTATAACAATGCAAAAGCAACTAAAATTAGAATTAATTATAGTGATAATACTACAAAAATATCAAGTATAGAATTTTATCCAATACAAAATTATTTCTATACTAAATTTAGTATATATATTGATAAGTTAATATCAAGTATAGATTTTATATCTAACGATGAAGAAACAATTTACAATACTATAAGACCTAATTTTATAGTAGGCAAATATTATACAATAAATCAAAGTGTTAGAATTGATGAAATAATAGAAACTCAACCAGTATTGTATAACAATGAACAACTTTACTATAACAATGAAGAGGTTTATTATTAAGGAGGTAATTTATGGCAAAAAATTTAGTAAATGGAACAAATGTTGTAATTGAAGAAAGTGGAGATAATATTAATATGAATTTATCATCTACTTACAATACAAATTTGCAGCAAGAAATAAATGATAGTTTTAAAGAAAATAATATATATTCTACAACAGAAACAGTTATAGGAACTTGGGTTAACAATAAGCCTATTTATAGAAAAACAGTAAACACCGGGGCATTACCTAGTATAGGTGGCAAAACTATAGATCATAATATTTCAAATATAGATTATGTAACTAAAATAATAGGTACAGCATATAGAAATACTGATAATATATTTTTACCACTGCCACATGCAACTTATGATAATACTGCAATTAGTTGTTATTGTGATAAAACATTAATTACTATAATTGTATATACTGACAGAAGTGCTTTTCAAGAATCTTATGTGACATTAGAATACACAAAAACAACAGATTAGGAGGTAAATTATGAGTAAAATAACTTATGCAAATAAAGTAGCAATTAATGAAAATCCAGAAATATCAGATATTCATAAAGTAACTGATAATGATATGAACGAAATTAAAGCTGTTGTAAATAATAATGATGATGATATGACTACAATTAGTACAAATTTAACAAATGCAACAACTTATTCTACAAGTGAAACAGTTGTTGGAACTTGGATAGATTCGAAACCTATTTATAGAAAAGTTATAGCAAATGAAGTTGATATGACAAATGGTAGCGAAATTAGTTTAAGTTCTGTTTCTAATATGGATAATTTAGTAAGCATACAAAGTAAGGAAGTAAATGTAAGCAATAATTTTGTGTTTTATAACAATTATTATGATAGTAGCACAAATAAATTTAATCTTTTTCATTATATAGCGCGTAATTCATTATATTTATATGCTGGATCTGGCATTCATTATACTGTCACAGTAACAATTGAATATACAAAAACAACAGATTAATTAAAAAGAACAAAAAAAGTTCTTTTTTTATATAAAAAGTGTTGACAAACTAACAAATAAGTGTTACAATTATAATGTACAGAAAGGTAGGAGAGAAAAATGAGCGATTTAGAAAGCAAAAAGATGTTAGATATTATACATCAAAATCACAAAAAACAATTAAATAAGAAAGTTGAGGTTATTCCTGCTATTGATATAATGAGAATAGTAAAAAGTTTATTAATAGTATTAGGAATAGCAGTATTTATTATAGTATGTATAAATTTAACAAAACAAAAAAATGAAGCAGTAAATAATTGTATGAAAAATCATTCAAAAAATTATTGTGAAAGAATAGCTGGATAGGAGAGATTATGAAAGATATAATTTGTATGTTAAATTGTTTAAAAGAAGATAAAGGTTTTAATATTGATTATGAACTTATAAAAAATTATATATTAGATAATATTGATACATTGGTAGAAGAAATATCAAAAGAAGTAAATTAGGAGGAATTATGTGGTTATTATATAAATTAGGGATACTTAAAGTAAAAAAAGAAATAATTAATATAAATAATACAATAAATGAGATAGAAAAAGAATTAGATAAATTAAAAGTTATGATAAACAATTAATTTGAAAAAAATAGTAAGTCGTGTTATAATTATCGAAGATAGGTCAGGTCTAGGTCGGGAAAGGATAAATTATGACACAACTTTTTTTTAGTACAGTTTTGACATTTGTAGTTAGTAGTGTTTTGGGGTATTGTTTAAATAGTATGAGAAATTATAAATACAAATTAAATCAAAAAGAAGAAGAAGGCAAAATTTTAAAAGACGCATTAATGACTATATTACAAAATAACTTAACTAATACATATTATAAATATGCTTCTATTGAAGAAATACCAGACTATGTATATAAAAATTGGTTAAATTCAATGAAGATGTATGAAAATTTAGGTGGTAACGATTATTGCCACACTTTAAAAAGAAAAATAGAAAATTGGGAAATTGTTAAAACAGATATTTTAAAGTAAAGGAGGAATAATATGATTTTGACAAGTTGAATTAAGTGAAGAGTTTGATGGTTTAGCAAATAAAGTAAGATATTTTGTAGAAAATAATAGACAAAATTTATTAGAAGGGTATTAAGTTAGAAAGGAGAAAAAATATGGTAACAATATATAGTATTGAATTTAGAAAAAATAAAGAAGATAAGGAATATATCATAACAGAATTAAGAGGTTTATCAACAGATACAAAACCAGTTAAATATGAGGAAAGATATATTGACAATGGTTCTACATTTATTGAGATTGATACTGGGAAAATCTTCTTTTATGATTTAAGTACTCAAACTTGGAAGGAGGTATAAAATGGATATATTTAGTTATTTATTAGGAAAACAGCAGGGCGGTTCATCAGGCGGTGGAGATATTGACTGGGGTGTGATTGGATTTGATGGAATGCCACAAGCAATACAAGATGGATATGATTATGCAATAGAAATAATGGAAAATTGGGATCCGACAGCTACTTTAGACAGCAAATTTCTTAGAGATTATGATTTGTTGTTTATGCCTTTGGTTGATATTACTAAACAAAGCGATTTGAGAAATATGTTTGAATATTGTTCTAATCTAATGGAAATTGCAGAATTAGATTATTCACAAGCAAGTAATTTAGATTATATATTTGATGGATGCTCTAAATTAACTATAATTTCTAATTTTAATACAAGAGGAAGACTACAATATGCTTTTCAAGATTGCACAAAATTAGAAACAATAAGTGGTAACATAAATACAAATAATCTGCGATCAACTTTTAGTGGGTGCAGTAATTTAAAAAATATACCCGTTATTTATACCCTCAATCTTGGTTCTAATTCATTTAGAAATACTTTTTTAAATTGCACAAGTTTAACTGACACAAGTTTAGATAATATATTACAGACATGTATTAATGCAACTTCATATACAGGTACAAAAACTTTAGCACAATTAGGAATAACAAATACAACTATTTATCCAACTTCAAGAATAGAAGCTTTACCACACTATCAAGACTTTTTAGATGCAGGATGGACTATTGGTTATTAAAAACAGGAGGGGTTATATGAAAAAGATTAATTGGAAAGATATAGGAATTAGATGTTTAAAAACGTTTATACAGGGTGTAGTTGCTTATTTAGCAGTAAGCATATCAACTACCGACTTCACTAATAAAGAGGCTATAAAAGGCTTAATAATAGGTACAATAGCCTCTGGCGTTAGTTGTTTAATGAATGTAATTAATAATTTACTAAAAGGAGATGAAATAAATGGTGAAGATAGTTCAAGATTTAGTAAGTGAATCAAAATATAATACTCAATGTCCATATCACATGGTACCTGAGTATATTACAATTCATAATACTGCAAATGACGCTAGTGCTTTAAATGAAATTTCTTATATGAAAAGAAATAATTACAATTCATATCATTTTGCAGTTGATGATGTAGAAGCAAGACAAGGACTTCCACTTGATAGGAATAACTTTTCTTGTGGAGATGGTGCTAATGGTACAGGTAATAGAAAATCAATAGCAATAGAAATATGCTACTCTAAAAGTGGTGGTGTTAGATATGTACAAGCAGAAGAGAACTGTGTACAATTAGTTGCTTACTTATTAAAAAAATATGGGCTTGGTGTAGATAGAGTAAAGAAACATCAAGACTGGTCAGGCAAGTATTGCCCTCATAGAATACTTGCAGAAAATAGATGGGAAAGTTTCAAAAATAGAGTTAGACAAGCTATGGGTGGAGCCCCAACTCCTCAACCTACATCACCATTTAAAGTAGGGGATAATGTAAGAATACGTACTGCAGACCATTACAATTATTATGTTGCAGATGATGTTCAAAAGATGTTTGGAATGTACCAAATAAGAGAGGACTTAAATGCAGGTGGTGAAAATCGTTTTAGTTGGAAAGATAACGGTATTCCAGAAAAGTTTGTTGATATAGTTAATTCAAATGGAAAGAAAACGTGGAATAGTGATTTAATCCATATGAAAAAAGGTTATAAATTTGTATTTAATAGAGCATTTAGAATATCTAAAACTGCAACTGATGGTGGTATTAAGTATTATCAATTAGATTCAGGTTTAGGAGATAAGTATAAATTCTGGGTAGTTGGAACTTATTTGTATAAAGTATAGAAAATGTAAATTTGACATTTTCTTTTTAATATGTTAATATTTAATCGTGATGAAACATCACTCAAATACCTTTCTAGTAATTTTAACATAGAAATTACTAAATATGTTGTGCATCTACAAATAAAGATGTATAAGAACTTATTCATTTTAATGGATAAGTTTTTTATTGACTTTTTATTATTTAAGGTATATTATTTAATTAATAATGGAGAGGAAATATGCACGAATATTTAAAAAGATTAATAGGGGAAAAAAAGGATTTACAAATAAAAAGAGATAATATTAATTTAATAATAGAAAAGTCATTAGGGAAAAAAGACTATTTTATTAGAAAACATAAATATTTTTGGAGAATAAGAGACATAAATACAAGAATTTTAGAAATAAATAAAAGAATAGAATTTGTAATAAATTTAAAAGATATTATGGAGAGAAAAGATGAAAAGTAAACTATCAAAGGCAACTGCTATAAGTAAAGAAGTAAGACAAATAGTATGGGAACGAGATAAACATAAATGTATCTATTGTGGGTCTTATGTACCTGTTGAATGTGCGAACTCACATTTTATAAAAAGAAGCCAGTTAGGACTAGGCATAGAACAGAACATTGTTACTGCCTGCCCTGAATGCCATTATAAGTACGATTTTGGGCGAAATCCACGTCCAATGATAATTTATACTTGGAAGTATCTTTCGTCGAAATATGAGGGCTTAAAACGTGAAAATCTGATATATAAGAAGTTTTTTAATTAGAACAATTTTAAATAAATTGTTTTTTTGTGTAAAAAAGTATTGACTTAATAATTGTGAAGTAGTACAATGGTAGTAGTTAGGAGGGATAAGATATGATGCATATAACAATATCAGATGAACTTAAAGCTGAATTAGTTGAAGAAGCTAACAAATTGCAATTAAGTTTAAATGCTTATATTAGAATGTTATTAATAGAAAGGAAGAAATAAGAATGAAAGAAAAAAAATTATTACTTGAGTATTTCGATAAACTACCATTTAAAGCAAAAGAATTAATATTAACAGAAGAAAATTACAAACTTATAGACAGGATATCTATGTGGCGAGAGGAATTAGAAAGTCCTATAGAAGAAATATTGCGTGCAGCTTTAGAAAAAAAAATGTTAGAATATAATTTGCTTTGGTATATTGAATCTCAAACAGAAATTGAATGTAAAAATAGTAATATATACAGAGCTGATTTTACAATTTGGTATGATAAATTGGTGAACAGAGAATTAAAAGAAGATTTTGCATTAGTTGTTGAATGCGATGGATATGAATTTCATCAAAAGACAAAAAAACAAGTGGAAAAAGATAATAAAAGAGAATATGATTTGAAAATGAATGGTTGGGAAATTTTGAGATTTAGTGGTTCTGAAATATATAATGAACCTATGGAATGTGCTGATAAAATAATAAAATATGTAATAGAAAAAAACAATTTAGAAATAGAGGATAAATAAAATGGAAGAAATACAAGGTTTTACATTTTATAGAAATTATTATGAAATAATAAAATATTTGCCAACAAAAGACAGACTAAAATTATACGATGCAATTTTGGAATACATGTTTGATGAAAAAGAGCCAGAACTAAAGCAACTATTAAAAGGTATTTGGACTAATATCAAAATGCCATTAGATAACAACAAAAAAAACATCATCAATGGCAAAAAAGGTGGCAGACCAAAAACCGAAGAAAAACCCAAACAAAACCCAAAAGAAACCCAAACCATAACCCAAAAGAAACCCAATGTTAAAGCAAATAATATTTCTTATTTCTTATTTCTTATTTCTAATAATAATTATAAATATATACATAATAATAATATATATAATAAAATTATAGAATGGTTAGAATATAAACAAGAAAGAAAAGAATTATATAAAGAAGTAGGATTAAGAAATTTAATATCTGAAATAGAAAATAATATAGAATTATATGGAGAAGATAATATAATTAAATTAATTTCATATTGTATGGCAAACAATTACAAAGGAATAATATTTGAAAAATTAAAAAATATAAAATCAAAAAAAGTGGAAAATGTTCCTGAATGGTTTAATAAAAATATAAAAGAAGATGTGGCAGAAAATCAAGAAATTAACAAATTAGAAGAAAGATTAAAAAAATATAAATAAAGTGTTGACAAACTAACAAATATGTGCTATGATTATAATGTAATTAAAATTACTAGAAAGGTGTGAGAGGTATGAAAGATAAAATGTATTACAAATTGAGTGATGATGAAAAGGAAATCATTAAGAAAGTACAAAAAAGAACTATTACAGAATATGATATACAAAATGATTTTATAAATGGAGAACATATTATGTATATGGTGGAAGATTTACTTAATGAAATTGACAGGTTAGAAGAAGAACTTGAAGAAGAGATACAAGACAAGAACGATAATTACAGAAGATTAAGTTATGAAGAAATGGGATGGTAAGTGTGAAAAATAGAGTTTTAGAATATATTCAAAGATTTGGAAGTATAAATACATTTCAAGCATTTATGGATTTGGGATGTACAAGATTATCAGAGTATATTAGACAATTAAGATTAAAATATAATGTCCAAGATGAATGGATGGAAGGTATAAACAGATTTGGTGAAAAAATCAAATATAAAAATTATTTTATAAAGGAAGGTAAATGATATGGAAAATATAAGTAATTTAGATTTTGGGAATTATGAAACACTAGGAATATACAATAAAATAAAGGAAGTGCCAAAAGAAGCACAGAAACCAATTACAGGTGGAAGATTATCAGGTATGACTGATATTAAACCTATGTGGAGAATTGAAAAATTAACTGAAATATTTGGTCCTGCTGGTTTAGGGTGGTATGCACCAATAACAAAAAGAGAAATAATAGATGGAGCAAATGGGGAAAAAATTGCAGTGGTTGATATTAATTTATTTGTAAATTATAAAGTGCCATATAATCTAGAAGATGATTTATGGAGTGAACCAATTATAGGAACAGGTGGAAGCTCATTTATAGCAAAAGAAAAAAACGGATTATATACAAGCGATGAATGCTTTAAAATGGCTTATACAGATGCTTTATCAGTGGCATGCAAAATGTTAGGAATGGGTGCTAATGTTTATTGGGGAGATAGCAAATATAATACAAATAAAAAAATAGAAACAGAAGAAGAAGCAAAAGCTGTACAAATAACATTTGGAAAGTACAATGGTAAAACAATTGGTGAAATATATGAATCAGGAGATGTAAAATACCTTGAATGGTTATTTGATAAATCAAAAGATGAAAACATAAAAAAGGCAGTAAGCATATTAACAGGATTAGTTGAAATGACACCAGAAGAAAGTAAAAAAGAAATAAATGCAATGCCTATTATAGAAACACAAAAACAACAAATAAAAGATAAGTATAGTGCAGATGAGATAAAAGATATATTAATAAAATTAAATAAAAGTAAGTTAAGTGATTTAACTTATCAAGAAGCAGAAAATTTATTAAAAGGAGAATAAAAATGAAGAAAAAAAAGGACAAGCTTAGTGTGAAATATGATAAATTAGAAGTCTTAAAAAGAAAATGTGAACATTGCGGACATAATCAATATGTTCTTAATAGTGACAAAACTATATGCAGTTGGTGTAAGCATTATATATATGCTTCACCAATGGCTAAGTTTAGAAACAAACTAAAAGAAACAATAGTAAAAAATAAAAGAGAGGTAAAGTATGAATAACAATTTAATTTTAATAGGAAGAATAACAAAAGATTTAGAATTAAGATATACACCAAGTAATAAAGCAGTAGTACAAATATCATTAGCAGTTAACAACGGCAAGGATGATACATCATTCATAACATTAACTGCTTTTGATAAAATGGCTGAGCTATTAAGTAAATACAGTAAAAAAGGAGATTTAATAGGTACACAGTCAATTATAAAAAATCATAATTGGGAAGATAAAAACGGAAATAAACATTATGATTATAGTTTTATAATTAATAAGATATCATTCTTAGCAAAAGGAAATAAGCAAGAAGAAACAAAGCAAGAAGTAAAAAAAGAATCACATGACCCATTTCAAGAATTTGGGGATAGGGTAGATATAAACGATAACTTCTTAGATTAGGAGATGTAATAATGGAAAAAATAATATTTGAAATAGAAACATATAAAGAAGATAATCCACATGTATATATTACAGATGATATGATAAAGGGTGTAATTGAAGGTAATATAGATGAATTAATAAAAGAGATAAGAGAAGAAATATAGGAAGGTGAAATAATGGAAGAAGGATTAACACAAAAGCAAGCAAATATCTATAATGCAATTATTAAATACAAAATAGAAAATGGTTATCCTCCAACTTTAAATGAGTTGGGGGAAGCCCTTAACAAAAGTGTAGGTGCAATAAGGCATGGACTAAGGCTTCTAGAACGAAAAGGGTATATTGAAGTAGAAGGCAATAGGTCTAGAGCTATAAAGGTAATAAAATGATAGGTAATAAGAATCAATGTATCAATTGGTTATTAGAACAAGAAAATGGGATATTTAAAGTTGGCAATTATAAAGAAAAAAGAAACAATAATCAAAATGCTAAGTATTGGAAATTATTAAATGAACTTGCAAAAAAGTTAAAAATCGGATGGAAAGAATTGCATTTTGATATGTTAAAAAATTATAGCACAGTATGGGAAATGTTAGTACCTGAAGATACAAAAATAACAGGCATTGAGTATTATGAAAAAAAATCTATTATAATAAAAAATGGTAAAAGGTTTAATGTATATCATGTATATACACCTAGTCATGAATTAAAAACAGATGAATTTGCAATATTACTTGATGGGCTTATACAAGAATGCGAGCAACAGGGAATAGATACTCGTAGTCCAGAACAAATAGAAAGGGATAGTAAGTTATATGAAAAATATTAAAATATTTACACAAAGCATAGAAAAAACAGCTATGGAACAAATTGATTTATTATTAGAACAAGAATCTTTTAAAGATTGTAAAATAAGAATAATGCCTGATGTTCATGCAGGAGCTGGGTGTGTAATAGGTTTTACTGGTGATTTAGGAAATAAAGTAATTCCAAATATAGTTGGTGTTGATATTGGTTGTGGTATAGTATGTGCTAATTTAGGAAATATTGATATAGATTTTAAAAGATTAGATGAGATTATTAGAAAATATATTCCTAGTGGTATGAATGTGCATCAAAAAAAAGTTAAAGATTATGATTTTAGTCAATTATATTGTTATAAAGAATTAAAAAATAAAGATGGATGGTTAGAAAAATCTTTAGGTTCATTAGGTGGTGGGAATCACTTTATTGAAATAGATGTAGATAATGAAAATAACAAATATTTAGTTATTCATACTGGTTCTAGAAATTTAGGAAAACAAGTCGCTGATATATATCAAAATAAAGCTATTGATTATTGTTCTTATAAAAAAGAAATGCAAGAAGAAAAAAATAAGATGATTAAAGAATATAAAAAACAAGGTAGAGAGAAAGAAATACAACAGGCATTAATTGTTATAAACAATAAATATGATGATAAAACTAAACTGCCTAAAGATTTATGCTATTTAGAAGGAGATTTAAGAGAACAGTATTTACATGATATGAGATTATGTCAAGAATTTGCAAAATTAAATAGAAGTTATATTGCTTATAAAATATGTTATGAGTTAGACATATTATGTAAAGATTATTTTCAATGTATTCACAATTATATAAATTTTGAAGATAATATAGTTCGTAAAGGTGCAATATCTGCAAGAAAAGGAGAAAGGTTAATAATACCTATGAATATGAGAGATGGTTGTATTATAGGTGTAGGAAAGGGTAATGAAGATTGGAATTACTCAGCACCACATGGAGCAGGTAGAAATATGTCAAGAAACATGGCAAGAGAAAAGTTAAATATAGAAGAATTTAAAAATTCTATGAATGGAATTTATACAACATCAGTGAATAATAATACTATTGACGAAGCTCCCATGGCTTATAAACCTATGCAAGAAATAATAAATAATATAAAAGATACAGTTGAAGTAAAAAAAATAATAAAACCTATATACAATTTTAAGGCGAGTGATTAATTATGAAATATAGTAAAACAAATAAATATCATAATAAAAAAGTAATAATTGATGGAATAAAGTTTGATTCACAAAAGGAAGGAAATTATTACTTAAAACTTAAGATGTTAGAAAAAGCAGGTAAGATAAGAGATTTAAAGTTACAAGTGCCATTTGTAGTATTAGAAACATTTAAAGTTGATGATAGAACATATAGAAAAACCAAGTATATTGCAGATTTTACATATTATGATGATAAAGATAAATTGCATGTAATTGATGTGAAAGGGTTCCATACTAACGAGTATGAATTAAAGAAAAAACTAATGGCTTGGAAGTATGGAATAGAAATAGAGGAGGTATAGTGTGATAAAAAAAATAGGAATTATAAGTATAATGTTAATAGTATTATTATTTGGATTTGCATTTGGATATGCTTTTAAAGAATCACAGACAAAAGATACGGAAAAAGTTATACTACAAAAATATTGTAATAAGTATGGAGGATGGATGTGTGAATAATAATAAAATAACTGACAAACAAAAGAAAGTTATATTAAATAATCTGGATTTGTTAGAAAATTGGCAATTAGAAGAAATTATAGAAATGATAGGTATTGATGATTTAGATAAGAAATATGCAAGTGAATTAATAAAAGATATTTTCGAGGCAGAAAAAGAACTTGCTGGGACATCTTATGAAGATATTTGTTAAAAGGGAGGTGAGTAATTATGAAAATAAAAAAATATCAATTTATTAAGTTTTTAAAAGTGTTTAAGGAAAAAGAATGCAAATCAATAAATGACATTATCAAACTTTTGAATAAAGAACTTAAAAATGATGATGATATAGTATTTACTTGGAAAGAAGAAAGATAATGTGTTTAATTTTAAATTAAGGAGTTAAATTAATTATGAATAAAGAAGAATTAATTGAAGTATTAAGACAATTTGATGAAAAAAGAGTTGAAGAATTACCAGAAAAAACAAGAAATATATTTTATGCAATAATGAAAATTGCAGATGAAAGAGATGAATTAGAAAGAAAAAGAATTGAAGCATTGGAATATATAGAGGGTTTTTATTATCCAGATGAAAGACAATTAACACATGAGTTTGATGGATGGAATTTAGCAAAATTATATGACATATTAAACAAAGGAGATAATAATGAATAAAGAAGAATTTATAGGTAAATTACAAATGGTATATGTAGGAGATAGAAATGCTTTTAATGAAATAGTAGAGGATAATCAAAAATTAAAAAATGAAGTAGTATATTTTAAAGTAGAAATAGATAGATTAAATAATATAATAAAAGAGTTATCAAAAGATGTTGATATGTGGAATAAAAAATACAATGAACAATTTAATATAATAGCTGAATTAGAAAAATGGTTAGAAGATAATTTAGGCAATTGTAGAACTAATCAAAATTATACTAGCAACCAAATTTATAATTTAAAAGAAGATACCTATTATAGATGTTTAAATAAATTAACAGAATTAAAGGAGGAATAAGTAAATATGATAGAAACAATAGAAGGAGATATATTATTTCCAATAGAAGAAGATTATCATATATTAAGTATGCAATGTTATTGCAGAATAGATGAAAATAATAAACACATAATTACAACAATAGTAGATTATGCTAAAGATAAGAAGCATTATAGAAAAGTATTTGAAAATGTTTTAGAGGGGAATAAGTAAATATGAGTGAAGGAGATTATGTAAGAACTAAACATGGGATAAAAAAAATAACAGATATAAAAGAATGGGTAAACTTTCGAGGATATGAAAAAATTATTACTACTGACAAAAATCAATATGAAACCTTATATGAACAAAGTGAAATTATCAAATCAAGTCCAAACATAATAGATTTAATAGAAGTAGGAGATATATTAGTAATAAAAGATTTTGTAGATGAAGCTTGTATGATATTTACTGATATATATTTAATCCAAAACGAACAACAATTACTAAATATCAAAAATGATTTAGAAAAAAATAAAAATAAAAAGTTGTATTCAATAGTAACAAAAGAACAATTTAGTTGTATGGAATATAAGATTGGAGAATAAGTAAATATGATAAATGATAAAATACCAACATATGAATACTTAAAACAAATAAAAGAAGAATATACATATTCGTTATATTATCCTATAATTGGTGGTTATTTTAGATTAAAACTAAATGAAGATGGAAGAAAAAATATTGCTATTGATTATTTAGAAGGTGGTTATTTAGTATATATAAATAGAAATTTTAAATCAAATTATAGATTTAGTCATTTATATAAATTTAATAAAAAGAATTATGAAGGATTAGTTAAACTATATAAGGAATTTTTAAATAAAATGTTAGAAGAAGTAAAAACAGAAGTGGAGAGGTATAAGTAAATATGACAGAAAAAGTATTATTGAATAGCGGATATAAACAATATGATGTACCAGTATGGAAAAATTGTGATAGATTTTATCAGAAAAAAATTAATGATAAAAAATATTTTAATGTATATTACTATGACACATTTAAAGAGAATGGTGCGTTAAATTATAAATTTGAATATGAATTTGTTGAAGATAGAGATAAGTATTGGTATCACACTGAAATATGGGCTTTAGATAAAGATTACCCTTACACCATTGAAGAAATAGAAGAATTATTATTAAAGGAGAATAATAAATGAAATATAAATTAACACTTAAGAATAAATTATATTTAATGTTTCATCAAAGTTATATTGATAGAATGGCTTATCTTATTCCTAAAGTAGAAGAGCACAGTATCAAATATTTTGAAGAAAATAATATAAAAAAGCCTTTAAATTTTTATAAATATGTATTAGAACAAACGAAAATAATAATATTTGAATATAAACTTATTAGATAAGGAGGAATAAGTAAATATGAGTGAAGAAGAATATAAAGATTATTTACAATTATCAGGGAAAATAACTGAAAAATTAGATAATACTGCAGTATATGAGAATTGGTTAATAATTC
>JAEEXS010000003.1 GCA_016287855.1 Clostridia bacterium | reverse complement strand
ATTAAATATGATTAGAAAAAGTACGAATGGTTTAATAATAATTATTGCAATAGTAGTTGTTTTGACAATACTTATTTCGATTTCAAAGAAAAAAGATAAGATGGATGATGAAACTCAGCAACGAGCAACTACAGATATTATAACTACAGCAGAAGGAATTCAAAAATCAACACCTGATGATAATGTGATGATAGTAGAGCCAAATAACAAAGGTACCATTAAAAGTTATGATATGAAGTGGGGAACGATGCAACCAGTCTTGGCTAGAGATAAAGATGGAAATAGACTAAAATTTTCTGCACGAGGTGTTTGTACTTATTCAACTAGCATAGAAAATAGTGAAAGTCTTGAACAATATATGAGGTCTCAAATACATTTGATGGTTGATAGAGAAGCGTATCAATGGATTAGTAATTTAGAGGATGCTAAAAATGATTCCTCAACAATAATAGCACATTTTGAAGAAAAGTTTACAAATTATGTAATAGAAAAAGATTCTCAAGATATAGTTATAACTTATTTTAAAGTATCAGATATTAATTGTGTTAATTAAAAATTTCTTTAGATATACTGATTTTTTCATTCTTAATACAATTGAAGAGGCACTTAAAAAAGTGTCTTTTTTTTAAATAAAATTTATTATATAATGATACGGGAGGAGAGAATTATGAGATATTTAAAGAAATATATTTTTATAGCACTTATATTTACTTGTAGTATTTTAGTGGGATGCAATAGTGGGAGTAATAATGAAAATACTAATTCTGAAAAACCAGCGCAAAATACTAATACAAGGCAAGAATATACCGCCCAGGAATTAGAAGATGCAGCACTTAATTATTATCAAGAAAATAGTGAAGAACATTATAGACCGGGAATGGTTGCATCTATGCCAGATGAAGAAAATCCTAATATAATAAATATTCAATTATATGATAATTTAGGTGACCACAATAGCACAAGTGATTGGTATTCAATAGATAAAACAACTGGAAAAGGTACAAATATTTTGGGAGAAGAAATCGATTTAACAAACTATGTTGAAGAATATGTAAATAACAAAGTTAAATTCGTTGATGGTGCTAATTTAGCAATTGCATATATTATACCTGAAAACGAAAAAGAATTTAAAAATAAATATTTTACTGATGAAGAATACAATAAAATAGATAAAGTAACTCTAGGTAATGAAACAAAGTTTATAGTTGTTCCTAAATATAAAGATGCAGAAATTACAGTAAAAAGTTGTTATTTAGGCGAAGATGGTATGATGTATGAAGGCGATCCAGTAATAGAGAAGCATAAAGGCCCTTTATGTATTACTTCAGAAACTATTGAATTTATACCTAAATTTAGTATTACTTATGAATATAAAGGTGAATTATATGTTGTTCCAGTTGGATTTAGTGGAATGGATGAAACAATGGATTTAGGAGCAAATTCAGATAAAGTTATGGATATTTCAATATATTTAAATCAAGTATTCTAGTTTAAGAAGGGAATGTAAATAAAAATGTCATTATATGAAGAAAATAAGCAGATAATGAAAAAATATAATATAACAGCTCAAAAAAAATATGGACAAAATTTCTTAATCGATGAAATGGTACTTGATAAAATTATAGATAATGCCGATATACAAATCGGTGATTTAGTTATTGAAATAGGACCTGGTTTGGGAAATCTTACAAAACGCCTTTGTGCTAAAGCAGGTCAAGTTATAGCAATAGAAATAGATAAAAACATGGTAGATATTTTAGAGAATGAATATGCATATTTAAAAAATTTAGTTGTATTAAATGAAGATATAATGAAAGTTAATTTAAATGAAATTATATCTAAATTTTCAGGCTTAGAAAGAGTAAAGGTTGTTGCAAATTTACCATATTATATAACAACACCAATTATTATGAAACTTTTGGAGGATGAAATAGACTTAGATTTAATCGAAGTTATGGTTCAAAAGGAAGTAGGAGAAAGACTTTGTGCTACTCCTACAGGTCGAGAATATGGGGCAATAACTGTTGCAGTAAATTATTATTCAGAGCCCAAATATATTGAAACAGTAGGTAGAGATAAGTTTTTACCGTCACCTAATGTTGATTCTGCAATTATTTTACTAAAAGTTTTAAAAATCCCAAAAGTTAAAGTTAATAAAAAACTCATGTTTGAAATTGTAAAAGCATCTTTTTCTATGAAAAGGAAAACACTTTTAAATTCTTTGGGAAGCAAGAATATAAATGGTGTAAATAAAGAAAAATTGTCAAAGATATTAGAAGAACTAAATATGCCGTTAGATATTAGACCAGAAAGAATTTCTTTAGAAGAATTTGCAAACATTTCAAATAAATTTGAGGAAATTTAGTAGGGAGAGGAATTTTATTATGAGAGACTTTGTTCTTGACAAGGTACTTCAAAAATTGGGAGTGCCAGAAGATGTAAAAAGGATTTTCAATTCGGGGCATAAATATGTTATACCGAATAGCAGAGAAGAGCTTATAGAGCTTTCTATGGCTGGAGAGCCAGATGTCTATAATATTGAATTTGATATACCTGGAAAAGGTTTAGTAAAAGAAGCATGGGCTACTAAAATGAAAAACGGAGTCGTTGTTAATTATACCGATCCATATATGAGAAAAAGAGAGCCTAATTGCTTATATATTGCGGATGATAAACCTACGGATAAACCTAGGTTTAAAGATAAATTTGGGTATGATTTCTCAACCCTTAAAAACGACACTTTTGATTGGCTAGCAAACCAAGATTTAATTATTATGCCGTTTATGTCTGGAGATAATAAATATGGCTACCAATCTCTATATATAGGGCCACTAAATGCCGCATTTTTTGCTTGGTGTTTAGCAGATATGCAGTCGTTTATTCCAGCTGAAGAAATACCTGAAAATTATGACCCTAAGGCTATTGTATATTTGGCACCTACTTTTAGACTTACTCATTTTGATGGAAAACAAGTAGTAGTCCATAATAGAATGGATAAGATTCATGAAGTTTATTCATATAATATGTATCCAGGTCCTAGTGCTAAGAAAGGTATTTATGGAGTACTCTTAAATAAAGGCGAAGAAGAAGGCTGGACCACACTTCATGCTTCTGTTGTTAAAGTAATAGCCCCAATGAAAAGCATCGTAACGATTATGCATGAAGGTGCAAGCGGAAGCGGAAAGACAGAGATGTCTGAGAACGTAGGTGGAGACGGAAGCGGAAGAATTGAATTTGGTAAAAACATTGTAACTAATGAAATATATAGAATGAGGTTCCATAGTATATGTAAGATAAGACCAATTGCTGACGATATGGCAATTGCTCATCCAGATATGCAAAAGGGCGATGGAAAGTTAGTTGTAAGAGATGCAGAAGATGCATGGTTTGTACGTACAGATAACGTACCACTTTGTGGAACTAACCCAGAACTAGAAAGACTTTGTACGCATCCACCTGAACCAATATTGTATTTAAACTATGAAGCAGTACCACATACAAGTGCTTTAATATGGGAATCTATACCTGAAGGTGAAGGAAAAGTTTGCTCTAATCCGAGAGTTGTTATGCCTAAAAAGTATTTTCCAAGAGTTGTAGATTCTACTGTACCGGTAGATATACGAAGCTTTGGAGTTAGAACTCCACCTTGCACTAAAGAAAATCCAAGTTACGGAATTATAGGATTGTTCCATATGTTACCACCGGCTATTGCATGGATTTGGAGACTAGTTGCACCTCGTGGATATAGTAACCCAAGTATAGTAGATACAAAGGGAATGAGTAGTGAAGGCGTTGGCTCATATTGGCCATTTGCTACTGGAAAAATGGTAACTCAAGCAAATATATTATTAAAACAATTCAAAGAATGTAACCAAGTTAAATATGTATTAATTCCTAACCAACACATAGGTGCATGGGAAGTTGGCTTCATGCCAGAATGGTTATCTAGAGAATTTTTAGTATTATACGGAAAGAAACCAATTTTAAAAAATATGTTAAAACCAGCTAAAAATGCATTGCTTGGATATGTATTAAAAAATATAGAACTTCCAGACGTTGTTGTACCTCAAGAATTTGTTGAAGTTAACCTACAACCAGAGGTAGGAGACGAAGCATATAAAAAAGGTGCGGAAATGCTAGAAGACTTCTTTAGAGAAGAACTTAAGAAATATTTAACCCCAGATCTAGACCCACTAGGTAGAGAAATTATAGAGGCATTTATGAGAGGAGCAAGTATTTCAGAATACGAAAAATTATTGTAATTGAAAAAAGTGAGACAATGTGTTTTTTGTCTCACTTTAAATTTTACTTGCAAAATAAACTTTTATATGTTGTAATAATAAACGGAGGCGATTAATATGATACATACATATAGAACACACGGAACCTGTTCTAGAGAAATTCAATTTGAAGTAAATGACGGAATAGTAAGTAACGTAAAATTTGTAAGCGGATGTAATGGAAACTTACAAGGAATAGGTGCACTTGTTGAAGGAATGAAAGTAGAAGATGTTATAAAGAAATTAAAAGGAATAGATTGCGGTGGACGTGGAACTTCTTGTCCAGATCAATTGGCACACGCTTTAGAAGAGGTTATTGCATAAGGAGGCTTTTTAATGAAAAACATTTTAATAGGTCAATCAGGAGGCCCAACATCAGTTATTAATGCTAGTTTAGTGGGAGTTATTAGTGAGTCTAAAAAACATAATGAAATAGATAAAATTTACGGGATGATTAACGGAATAGAAGGATTTTTAAAAGATAAATTTATTGATTTAACTTCAATTTCAGATAAAGAACTAGAACTACTAAAAACTACTCCAGCAGCATACCTTGGCTCATGCAGATTTAAACTACCTAAAGAATTTGAAGATGAAATATATAAGAATTTATTTGAAAAGTTTAATAAACTAAATATAGGGTATGTACTATATAATGGTGGAAACGACTCTATGGATACCGTAGATAAATTATCTAAATACGCAAAAACAATTAATTCAGATATAAAGTTTGTTGGAATACCTAAGACAATAGATAACGATTTAATGGGAACCGACCATACTCCAGGCTTTGGAAGTGCTGCTAAATTTGTAGCAAATATAGTAAAAGATATAACTCTAGATGCAGAAGTTTATGATAAACAATCTGTTACAATAATAGAAATTATGGGACGAAATGCTGGTTGGCTTACAGCAGCTTCTGTTGTAGCAAGAGCTAATAAAATAGATAACCCAGTTTTAATTTATTTGCCAGAATCTATTTTTTCAGTAGATAAATTCTTTACTGATTTAAAACTAGCTTTAGAAAAAAGAAAAAATATAGTGGTTTGTGTATCTGAAGGAATAAAAGATAAAGACGGAAAACTTATTTGTGAATATAATTCTGAGGCTGGAGTAGATATATTTGGTCATAAAAACTTAGCTGGATGTGGAAAATATTTAGAAAACCAAGTAAGAGAAAAATTAGGAGTAAAAGTACGTTCTGTTGAACTTAATGTTGTTCAAAGATGTGATTCTAGCTTAATTTCAAAGACAGATTTAGAAGAAGCTTTTTCAGTAGGAAGCGAAGCTGTAAAATCTGCATTAAACGGAGAAACAGCTAAAATGATATGTATGATTCGGGAAAGTGATTATAAAATACAGTATAAACCTACTGATGTTAGTGAAATTTCTAATAAAGAAAAAACTTTTCCAAAAGAATGGATTATAAATGACAATGATATTGCCGATAACTTTTTAGGGTATATTTTACCTCTTATTTCAGGAGAAGTAAGTTTAACTTATGAAAATGGCATGATTAAATACTTAATAAGAAGTTAGAGGAGGTTCTTTTAGTGGAACAAGTACAAATTATACAAGAAAAAGAAATGATATCTAAACTATTAAAGCAATTTACAATTCGAACTTTTATTTATTCATTTCTATATTTTGCAACAATCGTAATTTTATTTATATTAGAAGGAGCGATAAATAGTTCAATAGGTGGAGTTATACTTGTTATTGTTGGCAATATTTTATATTTAATGTTAATTTCTAAAATGTCCACAACAGACGCTTTTGATGGAATTAATACAACTTCGGCTCCTAAAAAGAGTCTTCAAAGAATTGCAAATGCAACGGCAGTACCTATGTTTATATTTACATGCGTTGTTTCTTTTATTGATGTAATATTTTTTCACTCATTGTTTACTTTGCCCTCTGGTTATACAACTCCAGTGTTAGTTCAACTTTTGAGTATAGTTGTAGGAAATATAGTGATTTGTTTTTTGGTAGTAAATATATATGAAAAAAGACTTTTAAGAAAACATGTAAGATTTGAAGAAGAATAGTAAGGGAGATAGTAATGAATATAGCACAAAAAAGATATACTTTTTCTACATTTGATGACAATATATCCAATGATTATACTGTTATAGACATAGAAACTACTGGAATAGGTCCTCGTCATAGAATAGTTGAGATTGCAGGTGTTAAATTTTCAAATAATAAAATAGTAGATGTTTTTGACACATATGTAGATCCAGGAATGCCTATACCACCTTACGCTACTGCTATACATGGTATTAGAGATGCAGATGTTGCAGATGCCCCTACTATAAAAGAGATTATGCCATATTTTTGTAAATTTATAGGGAATTCAGACGTAGTTGGTCATAATGTAAGATTTGATTTAGATTTTTTAGTTAGAAGTGGAATGGATATAGATTTATCTAATAGACATATATTTGATACTTTATATCTTTCAAGAAGATATGTAAAAGATGCACCAAATCATAAATTAGAGACAATGATACGGTGGTTTAATATAAATACAGATAAAAGACATAGGGCAAAAGATGATAGTATTGCTACAGGTGAATTATTCTTAAAATTATACAATATTGCGAAAAATAGCTAAAAGTATGTAAAAAAAATAAATTTTTTGTTGATTTTTTTGTTGGTATATGTTATAAAATACGTATGAGATAGATTTAAAAAAAACCCCTAAATTGGGTTTTGTTTTAAATCTATTTTTTGTTAGTCAAAAATCCTATAATTGAAAGGTAGGAATAAATATGCACACAAAATATGTTTTTATAACGGGTGGAGTTGTATCTGGATTAGGAAAAGGAATAACAGCAGCCTCTTTGGGGCGTTTATTAAAAAATAGAGGCTATAAAGTAACAATTCAAAAATTTGATCCATATATAAATGTGGACCCAGGTACAGTTAACCCTCATGAACACGGCGAAGTGTTTGTTACAGACGATGGTGCAGAAACAGATTTAGACCTAGGTCACTATGAAAGATTTATAGACGAAAATTTATCTAAAAATAGTAGTATAACTACGGGAAGGATTTATTCAGAAGTAATAGAGAAAGAGAGAAGAGGCGATTATTTGGGAAAAACAGTACAAGTAATTCCTCATATTACCAACCAAATAAAAGAAAAAATCCATAAATTCGATGAAACAGATATAGATGTTGTAATTACTGAAATTGGTGGAACAGTAGGAGATATAGAGAGCTTACCTTTTTTAGAGGCAATTAGACAAGTTGGAATAGAAGAAAATGACGAAGATGTAATTTATATTCATGTTACTTTGTTACCATATATATCTGGTTCAAATGAGTTGAAATCGAAACCAACCCAGCACTCAGTAAAGGAACTTCAAAGTCTAGGAATAAAACCAGATATATTGGTTTGCCGTGCTGACGGGCCTATAGCTGATTCAATGAAAGAAAAAATGGCATTATTCTGTAATGTTAAAAAACAAAATATAATAGAAAATAAAACTATAACTAATCTATATGAGGCACCGTTAATGCTTGAAAGAGAAGGATTAGCTAGAGTTGTTTGTGAAAAATTTCATTTAGAAAATATAGAGCCTAAAAATGAAGAATGGGAAAAGCTTATAGATAGGATTAAAAATCTAGAAGATAAAAATGTAAATATCGCTATAGTAGGAAAATATGTTGAGCTAGAGGATTCATATTTATCCGTAATAGAAAGCCTAAAACATGGTGGTTTTGCTAACAATACCAAGGTACATATCGAATTAGTAGATTGTGAAAAAGTAACTAAAGATACTGCTAAAGAAATTTTAGGAAAATATAATGGAATATTAGTCCCTGGAGGCTTTGGAAACAGAGGTATAGAAGGGAAAATAGAAACGGTAAGATATGCGAGAGAAAACGATATACCGTTCCTCGGAATATGTTTGGGAATGCAGATGGCGGTTATAGAATTTGCAAGAAATGTATTAAAACTTGAAGATGTAAATTCTGCTGAATTAGATGAAAATTGTAAAAATCCAGTTATTCATATAATGGAGACTCAAAAAAGCGTTTCAAAGAAAGGAGGGACGATGAGGCTAGGAGCATATCCTTGTAAGATAAAAGAGAATACTTTAGCACATAAAATATACAAAACAGATTTAATCTCCGAAAGACATAGGCATAGATACGAATATAATAACAGTTATAAGGAAATACTAGAAAAGAATGGACTTATATGTTCTGGGACTTCTCCAGATGGAACTCTAGTAGAAATTGTAGAAATCCCATCTAAAAAGTTCTTTATAGCTGGTCAATTCCACCCAGAATTTAAGTCTAGACCAGATAGACCAGCACCTTTGTTTGCAGAGTTTGTAAAATCAATTATTTCAAAAGATTAAAAAATTAGTAGAGGTATTAATATGATAAATTACACATATATACTAAGATGTAAGGATGGAAGTTTATATACAGGTTGGACAAATGACCTAGAAAACAGATTAAAAATGCACAATAGTGGATTAGGCGCAAAATATACTAAAGGTAGAGGACCTTGTGAGTTGGTTTATTTCGAGACTTTTGATAACAAAAATGATGCACTAAAGAGGGAATATGCAATAAAAAAACTTCCAAAAGAGAAGAAAGAAGAACTTATAAAAGAATATGGAAATATATGTATGCAAAAAAATATATTAAATTTACATAAATAACTTGCATTGATTAAAAGTTAATGATAAAATAAGTCATACACATTTTTAAGGAGATGATATCGTGAATCAATATGTTACTAAATTTACTGATTTTTTAGTAAATGATAAGAAATTATCAGATAATACTTTACAATCATATAGAAGAGATATCGAGCAATATATGTCATATACAAATAGCAATAATTTAGACTTTAAAGATGCAAATAAAACCAGCATTATAACATATCTTATGTATTTACAAAAACAAGGAAAGGCGACTTCTACGATTTCTAGAAACTTGGCTTCAATTCGTTCTTTCTATCAATATATGGTTAGAACAAAGGTAGTAGAAGAAGATCCTACAGAAGGATTGGAATCACCTAAAATGGAAAAAAGACTTCCTAAGGTATTATCCGTTAGTGAAGTAAACCTACTTTTAGAGCAACCTAAGTGTGTTGATTTAAAAGGATATAGAGATAAAGCTATGCTTGAAATGCTTTATGCTACTGGTATAAGAGTTTCTGAGTTAATTAATTTAGAGGTTTCTGATGTTGACGTTGAAATGGGTTTTGTAAAATGTCGTAGCCTTCACAAAGAAAGAGTTATTCCTATGGGAAGTTCTGCATGTGCTGCATTATCTGCTTATTTAAAAGAAGCTAGAAACGCTATGATTCATTCAGATAAAGAAACAGCTTTGTTTATTAATACAAATGGTGGAAGACTTACAAGACAAGGTTTCTGGAAGATAATCAAACAATATAAAAACCAAGCAAAGATTTCTATGGATATAACTCCTCACACTTTAAGACATTCATTTGCTACTCACTTAGTAGAAAATGGTGCAGACCTTCATGCAATCCAAGAAATGCTTGGTCACTCAGATATTTCATCAACTCAGATTTATGCACAACTTGCTAATAATAAATTAAAAGAGATTTATCAAAAAACTCATCCAAGAGCGTGATAGAAGAGGCGAAAGCCTCTTTTTTTTTGCCTAGAGTTGAAATATTATGTAAATTATGGTATAATATTAGTACCTCAAAAAAAATTTACATAACTTGGAGGAAAAACCGGAATGAGTAGTTGGGCAAAGTTGGTGAGGAAAGTCAAATTTTTAGGCTTCCTCTGCCTTTTCGCAGCGTCTATTGGCGCTACTGCCTACGGCTTGACCAATGACGCGATGGCCGCTGCCCCCGCGATTGAAGAAACCCCTGCACCGGAGATGGTACTCACAAAAGAGGTAAAATCCTCTGGTGAGATAGTCTTCCGTATGGAACCTATGGCTGCCCCCCAGTATCCCTTGGCGGAAGAGGACGAATCTGAGGAAGAGGAAAATGTTCCTCGTCAGGAACGTCCTCAGAAGCGCTTCCCTGTAAAATGGGAAGAGGATGATACCGAAGAAGATCCTAATGAAGGATGCGACTTTGGTATCGAAAGCTGCAGCTCTTTTGATAGCCTTGAGTCAACTGATAACGTGAAATTGGTGCTTGCGTCATTTGAACAAGAAAAGCAGCCTACCACGTTCGTTAGTGATAATGGCTATAAGACAGTCGAGCAATATGCAGGAAGCATCGATTACGAAGCTATCCTGCAAGGTCCGATAATCTACGATTTCGGGTCTGAGGGCGAGTTGGCTCTCGAGTGGGTCGTCTGGCATGAGTCCAGAGGCGAACCATTCGACGGTCAAGTTGCAGTAGCAGCCTCGGCGATAAACCGCTGGGAAGGCGACTGCCTCTGGTTTCCGGATAAGAGTTCGATCATCGCAATCTTAAGCCAGAAATATCAGTTCGCTTACCAGTACGTAAGCGCTGAGAATCTGGCAGCCTACCCGGACGTCCACAAGGCGGTGCAGTGTGCCATTCGCGGAGCAGACCCCACGGTATGCGAAGCGTTCCCCGACGGGGCACAGTGGTACTACAATCCCGCTGGGACAACGGCAACATTCTCGGAGGCCGATTACGAGTTAGTAATTGGTCACCATCACTTCCACAATTATGGATATGGCTGGAAGTGATATCCTCCAAAAACAGGCAGGTCAATTGACCTGCCTGTTTCCTTTTAAATAAAAATATTATAAAACTCCTTGACTTATACACAAAAAATGTGTACAATAAGTTTAAGGAGGGGGAGGATGAAATATAAGGATTTTATAAAGCTACTAGAAAGAAACGGATGGAATTTTAAAAGAAATGGTGGAAATCATGATATATATATGAAAGGGAATGAAAGAGAGGCAGTTCCTAGACATAAAGAAATAGATGAAGTTTTAGTAAAGGCAATAATAAAGCGACGAGGGTTAAAATGACTTTTTGCGTAATAAAATATAAATGGAGATGATTGATATGAGTAAAGTTTATCCAATAATTTTAACGAAAACAAAGCAAGGCTTTGTAGTATATGTTCCAGATTTTAATATTAATACGCAAGGGAAAGACTATGCAGAAGCGATTCTTATGGCAAGAGATGCAATTGGTCTAATGGGAATTGATATGCAAGATAATGGAGAAGAATTGCCTGTGCCTTCGGAACTTGATACTGTTTCAAGGAACAATGAAGAGGATGTAATAACCTTAGTAGATGTAGATTTTACAGAATATCGTAGAAAAAATGATATGAAAACAGTAAGACGTAATGTTTCGTTACCTGCATGGCTTGATTTAGAAGCTGAAAAAGCTGGGATTAATGTATCTGCACTACTACAAAAAGCATTAAAAAAAGAGTTAAAGTTAGATAATTTATAATATATGATTTTGTGAAATTATCCTCTAACTTGATTTTAGTAAGTTCTTGTGGTACTATATAACCGATTTATATATTGATTTTTATCTCCTTATATATAAGAGGAGAAGTGTGCAGCACGGTCGAAACATCTCGAAAACATTCTATATTTAATTAAAACAGGAGGACGAGTGATGTTTGGAAAATCCAAGCGAATTAACAACCATACTAAGCGAGAATTAAGAGAGCACTGGGCTGGAAAGTATATCCCCAATCCTGAAGAATTACCTGTCGGATGTGATGTAGTTGTTTTTGAAAAGGGCACTAAATATGGTTGGCAATCTGGGAGTATTGAGGAAGGAGTAGACGGTACGAAATTTGTAAATTGTCTGGATGTTTTTTTTGATTTTGACCAAGTTGAGGTTTACCTCAACACAAGATATGCTTAATAAAAAGTGAAGCTCACAGGTGAGTACCTGTGAGCTTTGTTTTTTTTATGGTGCGAGTGATAGGAATCGAACCTACGGCACGCAGTTTAGGAAACTGCTGCTCTATCCTACTGAGCTACACCCGCAAATTACTAAATAATATTACCATACCTAAGTATAAAAATCAAGCATTTGCCTTTTTTCAAAAAAATACTTGAATATCGTGACATTATATGGTAAAATTATATCCGTTGACTAAACGAAAATAATATTTTTGGTATAAAGAGGTTTGAAAGAAGGTGAATTAGATGAAAGAAGGAATACATCCAAACTACGTAGAGGCTACTGTTAAATGTGCTTGCGGTGAGACTTTTAAGACTTACTCAACTAAGCCTGAACTACGTGTTGAAATTTGTTCTAAATGTCATCCATTCTACACCGGTTCTCAAAAGAATACAGTTGTTGGTGGTAGAAGTGAAAGATTTAAGAAGAAATTTAATATTGTCGATGAAGACTAAAAAAAATAAATCCGTTGGTATAAAAACCAACGGATATTTTTTTGTTAGCCTTTTTGAATTGCCCTACCGTAACCATAAAAAGCAATTGCTCCTATACCTGCGATACCAACTAATGTATAGATAATTCTAGAAGCTATACTCATTGTACCAAATATTGCATCGACTAAATTATAATCAAATAGCCCAATAAGTCCCCAGTTTATTCCGCCGATTATAACTAAAGTCAAAATAATGGCATAAAAAACTTTCATTATTTTTCCTCCTTTCAAAAAGAACTACATGGGTAGTATTTGTATAATATTAAAAAATATAATACAAAATAAGAATATTTTCACAATAAAAGCTCAAAATAGAATTAAAGGGAGTGATTAAATGGTAGAAAATGATACAGTCCAATTACTAAAAGAATGTAATGCAGGAGTAAAAATGGGCGTAAGTTCTATTGACGAAGTGTTACCAGATGTGAAAAATGCGGTATTAAGACAAAAATTAACAGTATGTAAAGACGAACATGAAAAATTAGGAAATGAAACAAAAAACTTATTAAATCAATACCAAGATTCAGGAAAAGAGCCTAATCCTTTCGCAAAAGGTATGTCTTGGATAAAAACTAATACAATGATGATGGTTTCACCAACGGATGAGACCATAAGTGATCTAATTACAGATGGTTGCAATATGGGAGTAAAGTCGCTTAATAAATATTTGAACCAGTATAAAGCCGCAGAAGAAAAGGCAAAAGATATTACTAAAAGGCTTATTAACTTAGAAGAAAAATTAGCTGTAGATATTAGGGAATATTTGTAGAATATAGTAGCATACAATTAAATAAGGAGCGTGGTTTTATGAAAAAATGGAAAACATATGCTGCTTATATAATTGTTACGCTTTTAGGCGGTATATTAGTAGCACTAATTACAATGGATGGAATGGAAGTATATTCAGCATTAGAAAAGCCGATGTTAACTCCACCGGCTTGGCTATTCCCAGTAGCTTGGACAATATTATATGTTTTAATGGCGATTGGAGCATCAAGATATGCATTAAAATCGAAAATGATTTCAGGCGTATATTTTTTGCAGTTGATAGTAAATTACTTATGGTCTGTGATATTTTTCGGTTTTAATGCATATTTGTTTGCTTTCTTTTGGTTATTACTACTTTTAGTCCTTGTAATTGTAATGACAGTACAATTTTATAAAGTGGATAAATTAGCCGGGTTACTTCAAATTCCTTACATATTGTGGTTAGTTTTTGCGGGGTATTTAAATATAATGGTTTATTTGCTTAATAGGTAAAATATATTGGACAAAAATATATATTTCTATTGAAATTCTATGTCGAAGAAATGTATAATACTATTGGTTTTATACTGAATAAGGAGGAATTTCAATGGAAGTATTTGCAGAGAGTTTCAGTAAATTGGGCGACGAACTTGGTATTACAGCGACGCAGGTTGCAGTATCTAATTTGCTACCAGCAGTAATAATGCTAGTTGTAAGCTTAATAGTAGTAAAGATTATAACTACACTTGTAGCAAAAGGTATTGAAAAAGGAAGGGTAGAAAAAAGCTTACATACTTTTATAAAAGCTACGGTTAAAACTGTATTATATTTCTTAGTTTTAATAATTGTTTTAGGAATGCTTGGAATTCCTATAACTTCGTTAATCGCAACGTTGAGCGTAGCCGGTTTGGCTGTATCTTTAGCAATTCAAAGCACATTAACTAATATTACTGGTGGAGTATCTATTTTAGCAACAAAACCATTTAAAGTAGGAGATTTTATTGAAGTTGGAGATACAAGTGGTACTGTAAAAGAAATAGGCTTAGTTTATACAAAAATAGTTACAATGGATAAAAAGTTAGTATTTATACCTAATGGTAAAATTTCAGATACAGTAGTTACAAACTATAATGCAGAGCGTCAAAGAAGGTTGGTATTAAAAATTACTGCATCATACGATGACGATATAAAGAAAGTTAAAAAGGCATTAAAAGAAGCGGTAGATAGTGATGAGAGAATATTAGAAGATCCAGCTCCACTAATAAATGTTTCTAACTATTTAGAGAGTTCTATCGAATATATTGTAGCTGTTTGGGTAAAAAGTTCAGATTACTGGGATGTAAATTGGTATCTACTTGAAGAAGTAAAGCACTCTTTCGATAGAAATAATGTTACTATGACATATAATCATATAAATGTACATATGGTTAATGAATAATAGAAAGGGCGTGTTAAAATGAAAAAAATAGTATGTATGTTATTATTGGCTTCACTATGCTTTACTGGTTGTTTTGAAAAAGTAGAAGATGTACCTCAAGATAATAATGAACCAACTGTAGAAACTATTAAAAGCAGTAATGAAAAGCAACAATATTTCCTAGATAAATTAAACGAAATAAAGAATAAAGAAGATGCAATTTACTCAGATTATTCTTTAAGCCAAGTAGAAATAAATGCTTCATCTGAAGACATCTTAAAGGATTATGATAATTTATTAAATGATGTTTATGCATACTTAAAAGAAAATATGTCAAAGGCTGAATTTGAAAAGCTAAGACAAGATGAGCTTAAATGGATAGCTGAAAAAGAAAAAGCTATTGAAGAAGAAGGAAAACTTTGGGAAGGCGGAAGCGGAGAAGCTATGGCAAGAAATGCTATGGGAACTCGTTATACTTCTCGTAGATGTAAATATTTAATAGGCTTATTAAAAGATTTAAAATATTCAGATGCACCTTATGTAGTAGATACTGTTTCACCAACGGGATTTGCTGGAAGTTCATTAAATCAAATAAAGTTATTCTCTAATGGAGATACATATTGGATTCAATATGATGGAGCTGGTTTTGAAGAAGAAAATATAATAAAAAATGAATTAGTTGCTAAGAATGCTGAAGATGTAACTGCAGACGAAGAAACAGTACTTTTAACGGGAGTTAATATAGAAAAGGTATTAGAAGAGGAAGTACCTTGGTTAAGTATTAGTAAAACTGAGGAACATTAATATTGACAGTGTATACAATATAATATATAATAGTTTCATAAGGCGAAAGCCTATAATTAAGTGATGCATAAAAAAGAAAAGCGAGGGGCGGTATTCCCCTCGCTTTTCTTTTTGGCAATTTTACAAGCAGATATCAGTAAATAATATGTAGAAAATGATTGCCAATATTAGTATTTTTATTAAGTGATGCATATTTATACCTCCTTTCTTTAATATTTGGTATAAAATACCATAAATGGAATATATCACAAGTCAAAAGTCGCAATTTGTCGAAACATATTAAATATTAAAAAATTTTTTAAAATGTTTAAAAATATACTTTATAAAATAGAAATTAATATTGAAATATGTATAAATATTTTGTTAGAATAAACGTGTGGAAGTATAGATTTTGGGAGGTAGATAGAATGAATGCAGCAGACTATAAATGTCCTTCATGTAGTGCAGTATTAAAATATAACCCAGAAAGTAATTCGTGGAAATGTGAATATTGTGGTTCAGAATATAGATTAGAAGACTTAGAAAGAAATGAAAAGAAATTTGAAGACTTATCCATAAAAGAAACAATGGATGTAGATGAATATAGTTGTCCAAACTGTGGTGCTCAAATCGTAACTGACGAAAATACCGCGGCGACTTTTTGCGTTTATTGTGGAAATACAGCAATAATAAAAAATAGGCTTACCGGTATGTTAAAGCCTACAAGTGTAATCCCTTTTAAAACAACTAAAGAAAAGGCAATAGAGACGTTTTTGAACTTCAAAAAAGGAAAACCATTTGCTCCAAAAGAGTTTGGTAAAAAAGAGCAAATAGAAAAAATAACAGGAGTATACGTTCCTTTTTGGCTATACGATTGTTTTGCGGATGGTCATTTTAACGGAACTGGAGCTACCGTAAGAACATGGACCAGTGGAAATTATAGATATACAAAAACAGATACATATAGTATTGTTCGTGAAGGAAACGCAACTTTTGAAAAAATCCCAGTAGATGGCTCAAGTAAGTTTGACGATGATACAATGGATTCAATAGAACCATTTGATTATAACGGAATGGTGGATTTTACCCCAGCATATTTATCTGGATTTTTAGCTGAGAAATATGATGTAGACGATAAAGAAGCATATAAAAGAGCAGAATATAGAATAGATAATGCGATGAAATCATATATTTCTTCGACTGTATCTGGTTACACATCAGTAACATACAGTACTCAAAATATAAATAAAGATATTAAAAATATAAAATATACTTTATTCCCAGTTTGGATGCTTAATATAAAATATAAAGATAAAATGCATCTATTTGCGATGAACGGTCAAACAGGAAAGTTTGTTGGTAATATCCCAATAGATTGGGGAAAGTTTTGGCTAACTTTTTTTGGAATATTTGGCGGGAGTTTTGGAATAATGGCATTAATTCTATACATAATAAGTCTTTCCTAGAAAGGGGGTAGATAATATGAAAAGAATATACAGTTTAATTTTAAGTATTATAATGATCTCAACTTTTTCATTAGCATCTACCACTACTTATGAAAGAACGCTAGATAACTTGCAAGTAGCAGAAGATATAATTGTTACGCCTAGTAACCAAGACGCGATTTTAACTACACCAAAAGTAAATGAAGAAGAGAAAATATATGATTTTGCAGACCTTTTTACTGACTCAGAAGAAGTAGAATTGTATAATCAAGTTACAAGCTTTATTTCAGATACTAATTTAGATATGGCGATCGTTACAATAAACGAAAATCCTAAATATGATGCCCAAGATTATGCGGATGATTTTTATGATTATAATTATTTTGGAAAAGGCGAAAATCATGATGGATTATTGTTCCTAATAGATATGGCTACAAGGGAAATGTATATATCTACTTGTGGGCAAGCACTACTTATGTACGATGACTATAGAATAGAAAGAATTTTAGACGCAACGTATGATAAAATTGTAGACGGAGATTATTATGGTTGTGCGGGAAGTTTTGTAAGATCATCTTTGTATTGGTTTAATTCTGGTATTCCTAACAGTAATAAGGGTTATTATATTGATGAAGATGGTAATCCAGCAGAAGATCCTAATTATAAAGTCCCTGTTTTTACCGGTACAAATTTGAGTGTTATAGGAGTTATTTCGCTAATAATTTCTTTAATAGCAACAGGTGTAAAAAAATCTAAACATACAACAATAAAAAAAGCAACAACAGCTGTTGAATATATGAAAACTAAAAATTTAACTCAAAAATTAGATAATTTCTTAACTACCCATACTTCAAGCGTATATATTCCACCTAGTTCAAGTAGTAGTGGTGGTGGATCTTCATATCATAGCAGTAGTAGCGGAAGAAGTCATGGTGGCGGAGGTAGACACTTTTAGTATATACTAAAGGAGGAAAGTCTAAAGTGAAAAAAATTTTTGGCTTTATTATAGTTTTAGCTTTGATTGGCGGTATCTTGGTGTTTAACTATGAATATGTGAACCCTAATGATGCTGTTGATTTTGGCCCATCGTATCTTAGTTTTAGTCCCGTCGGTATTTGGATAGACTTAAGCGATGGTGAAGCAGTTTTTGATATTTTTGAAAATGGTACCTTTGATTACGGAGCTGAAGAGTTTGGAAAATGGACTGTTGTAGATGAAAATGTAATTAATTTAGTAATGGGTGAAACTAATTACGATGTGACATTAACACCAAATTATCTAGACTCAGGGTATAACGTTATTGGAAATAAGGCGGTAACATTATGTTTCCTAGAGGATTACGATAGGCTAGTGGAGATTAAAGCCCGTGAAGACGAAATAAAAGAAATGGCAAAAAGAGAAGAGGCAAAAAGAGAAGAGGAGAAAAACAAAGGAGTGTATATTATGGATTATAAGATAAAGAATGAGGATATAAAGGAAATACTTGAATGGGAAGGACCGGACGGTTGCTATGCAACTAATAGAATTACTATTGATGGGTGTAAAATAGGTTATATGTATAGAGAAGAACCTGCAAATGAAGTAGATAGTGGTTGGAGATTCTTTGAAGGCGAAGAAGACGATGAGTATGTAGATAATGTAGATAATATAGGCTTGTATAGATTAAATACTATTTGTAACTACGATGAGTCTATAATTCCTCTACTAAATTCAGAATATGGTAGCGCTTATTATAGATTTGATGGCGAAGAATTCCAAAAAGTAAAATTACCTAAATTTGATGCAGAAGAATAAAAGAGGAGGGATACATATGTTTTGTACTAAATGTGGAAAAGAAAATCCAGATGGGACAAAGTTTTGCGGTAGCTGTGGAGCGGAAATTGGAGGAGCTAATCCTAATCCTCAAGTTGTTCAGCAAGTAATACCTCCACAAGATCCACAACCAACTAATCCAATTAATACAACCAATCCAGTTAATCAAAACAATCAAGCAAAAGATACGGAGCCTAAGCCAAAGAGTGACGGCAAGTATGCAGTTATGTCAGTAGGAGAATTTTTTAGTTCTATGTTGATTATGGCAATACCTGTAATTGGTTGGGTATTTGCTATAGTTTGGGCATGTGGCGGAACTAAGAAAGTAAATAAGGCAAATTTAGCAAGAGCAACTTTAATTAATATAGTAATATGTGTAGGCATTTGGTTTGCAATAGGCTCAGCTGTTAAGTTAGCTATTAACGCAGTAGGAGAGGCAATGGGCGGTCTTATACCTGGGACAAGCGAAGGCTTTGATATAAGTAGTTTCTTAGGTGGAGATACAAGTTCACTAGAAGGCTTATTAGATAGTGGATCTTTAGACAGTATAATACAACAATTTGGCGGCGGAAGTTATACATCATTATAATTTAAGGAGAAAAGAATGTTAAAAGAAATCAAAGAATATGCTAGAGCAAGTTGGATACCAGTTATTTTAGACGATTCGCTAAAGTATATAGAAGAGGAAATATTAAAAGGAAGAAAACTAAATAAAATACTTGAAATTGGCACAGCGATTGGTTACTCATCCATTTGTTTTTCTAAGTTCTTGACTGAAAATGGGAAAATAGATACAATCGAAATCGATAAACAAAGAATAATGATAGCAAAAGTAAATACTGATATGATGGGTGTCAGCGATAAAATCAATATAATAGAGGGGGATGCTCTAAAAGTAATAAAAAAGCTTGATGATAAATATGACTTTATATTTATTGATGGACCCAAAAGTCATTATATAGAATATTTACCTATATGCTTAAATCTTTTACAAAAAGACGGAGTGATAATAGCGGACAATATTCTTTATAAGGGTATGGTTACTGGTAATTATACTGACCATAAGCAAAGAACAGCGGTAAATAGGCTACGTCAATTTATAGATATGGTCGAAAACGATGCTAGTTTAACTCATGAATTAGTGGACGTTGGAGATGGTCTTATGATAATTCAAAAAGCTTTATAATACTTTTTTAGCTTAAAATTTTGAAAAAGCTTTCATTTTGGAAGCTTTTTTTGTATAATTATATAGGATTTGGAAAAATTGGAGGAAATAGAAATGGCAAAACCTGAATTACTTGCCCCAGCGGGGTCTTACGAAAGAGCAAAAATTGCATATTTATACGGAGCAGATGCAGTATACGCTGGTACTAAAGATTTATCTCTTAGAACTAGAGTTAATATCGACAATGACGATTTTGCAAAAATTGTCGAACTTGCAAAAAAATTAAATAAAAAGATATATGCTGCTCTTAATATCTATGCTTTTGATAAAGATTATGATAAAGTAAAAACACAAGCAAAACTTTTAAACGATATGGGAGTAGATGCAGTAATTGTAAGTGACGGAGGAGTTTTAGATTTAGTACGAGAGTATGCTCCTAACGTAGATATCCATATAAGTACTCAGGCCAATACTGTAAGTTTAGGTACAAGTAAGTTTTGGTATAGAAATGGCGCTAAAAGAATAATATTAGCGCGTGAATTATCTAGAGAAAAAATAAGATACATGGTAGAGAATAAACCTAAAGATTTAGAGTTTGAAATGTTTATCCACGGAGCAGTTTGTGTTGGTTATTCCGGGCGTTGTATTTTAAGTAACTACTTTACCGGTAGAGCTTCAAACCAAGGAGATTGTGCTCAACCATGTCGTTGGAACTATAATGTATATCTTGAAGAAAAACAAAATCCAGGACAATATCTACCTGTTGAAGAATATGAAAGAGGTACATATTTACTCTCAGCAAAAGATTTATGCTTAGTTAATAGAATACCTGAAATCCTTGATTTAGGAGTAGAAAGCTTAAAAATAGAAGGAAGATTAAAAACAGAATACTATCTAGCAACAGTAGTAAATGCATATAGATGTGCAATTGATGATTATATAGCTGACCCTAAAAGTTGGGATGCTAAAAAGTACCAAGTTGAGTTAGATAAAGCGATGAGTAGAAATTATAGCGAGTTGTTTTACGATAGAGAAGATAATCCTGAAATTCAAAACTATAACGATGATGGAAGAAGCGATGTGCCGTATGAATACGGTGCTAAGGTATTAGAGAAAAATGATGATTTATCTGTGCTTGAAGTTAGGAATAAAATGAGTATAGGTGATGTATTTGAATTAATAGTACCTGGAAAAATTGAACCAGTAATAATTAATATAGAAAATCTAGTAGACTTTGAAACTCATAAAGAAATTTCTGTTGTAAATCCTGGAAAGACTGAACAGAAAGTTTTAATGAAACTACCAAATGAAGCAAAAGAAAACTATATAATTCGTAGGAGAAAGTAGTATTTATAGTTAAAAAAATCCGGCATACTTGCCGAAATAAAATCTGTGATTTTTTGTTTGGGGGAAATTATGAGATTTAATAAGAAGAAGTTTTTTAGGAATTTTATATTTTTCATATTGTTTGTAACATTAGTCGTGCTTGGAGTATATCTTTGGAAAGTGCCTGAAGCTAGAGAAAATATATACTCATATTATTCTGATTTAGTGGCTAGTTTTGGTAATGAGGAACTTGTAACTGTTCAAGAGGTTTTCTCACTTCCTTACGACCCTGCAATTCAAACAAATATTGCACCTGGAAAAGACGGAATTTTAGTTATAAACAAATCTGGAATTTCAGAATATACAACCTCTAAAAATCCTGTTTGGGTAAAAGAGCTAAATATTTCTAATCCACTTATTGCAACGGACGGAGATAAATTTGTTATTTCTGAAACAGATGGAAAAAAGATAATGTACTTTAATAATAGAACTATGCTTTGGGAAAAAGAATGTCAAGGAGCAGTTAATAAAGTATATGTAAATAACTTGGGATATGTTGGAGTAATTTTCTCACAAGTAGGGTACAAAAGTGGATTCTTATTCTTAGATCCTAATGGAAATGAAATTTGTACTAAGTTATTTGCAAAAACGACTCTTGTAGATGTAGATATTTCGCCGAAAGGTGACCTAGTTGCGATGATAGAAGTAGATACAACTACAGCAACTTTAAGCTCTGCAATATCCTTTATGTCTAATAAAGGAGAGATAGTATATTCAAGTATAGAAAACGATAGTTTGCTTGCAGGAATAAGATTTTTAGATAATACGAATGTCGTAGCAGTAGGAGATAATAAATTAATAAAAATAGATAGAAACTATAACAAGACTTTATTAGACGACTTTAGCAATAAAACTGTTTCGGGAATAAACCTTGAAAATGCAGATAAAATAATAAAAGTATATAGGACTGCAAATAGTATTTTCGCTGAAAAATCGACTATAGATGTATTAAATATCAATAATAAAAAGACAGGAACCGGAGAAGTAGCCGGAGCGGTTAAAGCAGTTGAAAGTAGCGGAAAAACTATTGCAATTGTCTTAGCAGACAGAATAGACTTCTTTGATATAAGCGGAAGATATTTAAATTCTCTAGCTATTTCCGGAAACTATAAATCAATAAAACTATTTAATAGCGGAGATTACGCATGCATAGATATGTCGGATATGTTAAAAGTGGTGAAGGTGAGATAGATTTATGTCATTTACTTTAGAAGTAAAAAATGAAATAAAAAAATTACCAAAAGATAGAGATGAGAAAAAAGAATTTTTGCGAGAGACGTTTTTATCTAATGGCTCAATAAATAATCCTGAGAAAGAGTACCATCTTGAAATAGTCTCTGACTCTAATGAAATAGCACTTGTAATAGCAGATTTATTAAAAGGGTATGGAATTGTTGCAAAAGTTATTGAAAAAAAGTATAATTACATTACGTATATAAAGGAAGCCGAAAGTATAGCTTTGTTCTTAAATATTATTGGTGCTCATAAGGCGCTACTTGAATTTGAAAACATAAAAGTTACTCATGAAATGAATAACCAAATAAATAGAGTAGTTAATTGTGAAACGGCAAATTTATCTAAAATAATAAATGCATCAATTCGTCAAATTGAGGCAATAAACAAGATTAAAGATACTGTTGGACTAAAAAGTTTGCCAGATAATTTAAGAGAAATAGCAGAACTTAGGCTTAAAAATCCAGATATAGGACTACTTGAATTGGGAAGTTTGTTATCGCCACCATTAGGAAAATCTGGTGTAAACCATAGGTTAAAAAAGATAGAAGAAATAGCTAGTGAAATAAGTTAGTACCAGTAAATAAAAGTTTATTTGCTGTGGAAATATAAAAAACGAGGGGGAAAAAATATGTTAAAGAATTTATTAAAAGTAACAATGCTAATGATTATTGGTGTTACATTGTGTGCGTGTAGTCTCGGAAAATTAACGACTAAGAAGTTGGTAGGAACTTATACAGATGTTACAAATAACGCAACTATGGAAATTACTAAAAATGCAGATGATAGTGTAAGTATTAAGATTGAAAGAAAAACTGAACCAAATGATATAAATTACTGGACTATGACAGCAAAATTAGAAGAAACAAAATTAAACTATGCAGACAGTGAATTAAATAGAAAAGTATTTAATGCTGAAACTGGTGAAGAAATTATAAGCATACAAGAATACAAAGATCAATCAGGATCTTTTGATGCAGAAAAGGATAAGATAAGCTGGACTGGTGCTGAAGATGAAGCCTATAAAGGATTTGTATTTGTAAAAAATAAATAAGAAAAAAAGTGAGGCAAAATAATTTATTGCCTCACTTATTTTTTAAAAAATATATAACATTTTTTGTAATATAAAATTGACAAATTTCAAAACATGTAATATAATTTTAATTGTAACTAATGAATTTATAAAATAATAAAGATATATGAATTAATGCAAAATGGGAAGTGATAACTATTGATATAGAATATAAAAATAAAAAAATAGAAAAACTATGTACAGATGCAAAATATGCTATAAAGCAATTAGGTTCTCAAGTTTCCAAAAAACTTTTTCAAAGAATACGCGAATTACAAGCATTTGAATGTTTAGGTGATGTTCCCTCAAATTTACCATATAGAAGAGAAAAATTAAAAGGCAAAGTAAATTTGTGGTCAATTCGAATAGATGATGCATATCGTTTAATAATAAGTCCTATAGATTTTAACAATGATATACGCAAGATAACAATAATAAGAATTGAGGAGGTGTCAAATCATTATGAATAAGGAATTGATAATATGTCCCGGAGAAACAATAAAGGAACTTTTAGAAACCTACAATTATACTCAGAAAGATTTGGCAAATAAGTTGGGATTGGAATTGAAAACAGTTAATGAAATATTAAATGGTAGAGGAGTTATAACATTTGAAACTGCTATTAAATTAGGAATTATTTTTAATATGCCGGCTTCTTTTTGGAATAATTTAGAATTTAATTACAGAAAAGATCTGAAGGATCTAGAAGAAGCAGAAAGGGCAGAACAAGACTATAAGAGAATAGAAATAGCATATAAAGAGTTAGTAAAAAGAAATAAAATAGAAATGTCAAAGGAAAAAGCTGATAAAGTGGCAACTTTTAAAAGTTTCATGGAAGTAGTAAATTTAGATGACATAGAAGTTGAATATGAAAAGGCTGTAGCTTGCAGGAAAGCACGAATGAAAGAATTTGATGTGATTAGCTTAATGGCGTGGATACAATGTGGCATAAAGAAAACAAGGGAAGCTATTAGTAATATTTTTGATAAAGAAAAAGTATTAAAAATAATACCTGAAATAAAAAAACTTACATTACTTGAAAACCAACAAGAAGCATTAATAAAATTAAAAACAATATGCGCAGATATTGGAATTGTATTATCTTATGAAAAAGCTTTCCCTAATACGGGTATAAATGGAATAGCTAAATGGGTAACGCCAGACAAAGCATTTATACAAGTAAGTGATAGAGGTAAAAAAGCAGATACCTTTTGGTTTACATTCATGCATGAGTTAGGTCATATTATAGAAGGCAAAAAGAAAAAGTTTTTTATAGATGAAGAGTGCAGAGCATCAGAAGGAGATGAAGAAAGAATAGCAAACGATTTTGCAATTAAAAAGTTAATAGAAAATAAAAAAGGTTATGAAAAATTAAAGCAAAATTGGACAATAGATGAAATAAAAAAATTTGCAAAGGAAAATGGTATTCATGAGGGAATAGTCGCAGGTATGATTAGTCATGATAATAACATTTATGACAATGTAGGATTAAATAAAATGAGAAGAAAATTAGATTTTGATACGATTTGCATATAGTAAAAATACGGGGTAAACGTTTTAATGTTTACCCCGTATACTTTATCTAACTACTTCTAAAAGTGGTTCAGAAGAAATATAAACCTTATTTTCAAAAATTTGAGAAATTGTACTAACTATTCGTTTATTGTAATTTTCACTTTCAAAGTGGAGGAATAATTTCCTAGGAGCAAGAGAAATAAGCGAACTAATTAAAACATCTTCATTATTTAAGTTATTTTTCTCTTTAGTTTCGGAAAACTCACTAAAGCATTTATCGGTTATATCACAATTGTTTTCGTCTAATAAGGTATATTCACCATTTTCTTCAAAAACTACATGTAACTTTTTACAACGCTTTTTCTGGGTCTCAACAAAATACTTTAACATAGAAATAAACTCTTTATATTCTTGTTGAATTTTATAATCTTCGATTACTTTTTGAACCAACTCAGAAAGCATTTTTTTGTAAGCTGTTAATCTAAAACTAGTAAAGCCTTTTAAGTTCATATAAGAATTTTCTTTTAAGTAATCCAAAATATTTTGTTTTATCAAAAATCTTCTTTTTAATAAGATTAACATTCTTAAGAAATCATTTTCGTTGTTTTTAATTAACCAAATAGAAGCAGCGAATATTTTATTTTTTTCTGAATAATTTAAGAAAGGATAATCGGATAAGATAGTCATTTTCAAAAGATTTTCTTCTTCGTTTTCTATAATATATTCAGTTAAAATTTCAGCTACTTTTAATTGGAGGAAAGCGGTATCATTTGAAGAAAATTCAGCACCGTTATCTAGTTTTATAAAATTAAATTTTTCGCAACGATTCTTTTCAGTAACTTTATATAAAGCATCAATGTTCTCATTTAAGTCTACTATTATTGATTGCATTTTTTGACCCCCGATTTTTTAAATTTAGCGTTCTTATTATAATATGATTTTAGAAATATTATTGCCAATACCAAGCGGATAAATTCAAGGAAAAATTTGATGTAAAACAATAATTTCTAATGACAAAATACATATCGGCATTTACTAAAAAGAGTTAAGTGAAAAACAAAAATAAAAAATTTTTTTAATATCTACAAAAAAATCCTTTTTTTTTTAATTTAATTATGTTTTGGTATTTACAAATTTTAAAAAAAATATTAAAATAGGAGAGTGGTAAATACACGATAAATATTGAATTACATCAATATTTATTTAGTGTGAAATATATACCGTTTTTAAGCTATTTATAAGCCTCGGTAGCTTTCAAAATTTACGAGGTTATACTTTAGGAAAAAATGTAGAAAATACAATTGAAGAGAGGAGAGCACATTAATGAGAATTTTAATGTTGTCTTGGGAATACCCACCTAGAATCGTTGGTGGTATTTCTAGAGTAGTCTATGATTTGGCCCAAAACTTAGGCGAAAAAGGAAATGAAGTACATGTTGTTACATGTATGGATAAAAACACTAAAGAATTTGAAAAGGATAAAAATGTTTACGTTCACCGTGTAAACACAGTAGGCCCTGATACAAAAGGTGACTTACTAAAATGGACAGCTCAAATGAACTTTGCTATGGTTGAACGTGCAATTGAAGTTATAAATACAATAGGTAAATTTGATATAATTCATGCTCATGATTGGTTAGTAGCGTACGCTGCTAAAACCTTAAAGCATGCATATAAAATACCACTAGTATGTACGATTCATGCTACCGAATCTGGTAGAAATAACGGAATCCATACAGATATGCAACAATATATCCACGATAGTGAATGGTGGTTAACCTACGAATCATGGAAGGTTATATGCAATAGCCAATACATGAGAAATGAAATCAGAAATCTTTGGGGATTACCTGATGAAAAAACTAGAGTTATATTTAATGGCGTAGATATTCATAAATTCGATGGAATAGAAAGAGATTGGGAATTTAGAAGAAAATTTGCTATGGACAATGAAAAAATAGTATTCTTCGTTGGAAGAATGGTTAATGAAAAAGGTGTCCAAGTATTAATCGATGCTATTCCAAAGATTTGTAATTATTATCATGATGCTAAATTCGTTTTTGCAGGAAAAGGGCCTTTGCTTGACGAATTTAAAGGTAGAGCTTGGGCTACTGGTTATGCTCATAAGACTCTATTTACGGGTTATATTAGTGATGAAGATTTACTTAAACTATATAAATGCGTAGATGTTGCAGTATTCCCTAGTCTATATGAACCTTTCGGTATCGTAGCTCTTGAGGGAATGGTAGCAAACGTTCCTACTGTAGTTTCTCAAGCCGGTGGTTTAGGCGAAATAATAAACCACGGTTACGATGGAATGAAAGCATATACAGGAAATGCAAACTCACTCGCCGATTGTATCCTAGAGTTGTTATATAACTGGGATAACAAAAACGAAGCTATTAAAGCAAATGCTATGAGAAAAGTACATGAACTATATAACTGGGATGGAATTGCTAATCAAACTTTTGACGTTTATAAAGAAGTCATCGAAGATTCAAGAAATAATGTTTGGGAAAATACTGAACTTAAAAATGGCTTAAAAGAAATAAACGATAAAAAAGTAATTCATACTGTTGGAAGTAAATCCAATAAAGCATCTAAAAATGCAGAAGGACTTCAAAAGATAGGTTAAATATGGTGGCAATTATGGGGTGATGTTTAGCATCGCCCCTATGTGGTATTTAAAAAATAACATTCAAGGAGTGATTTTATGAAAGCAATTATTATGGCAGGAGGCGCAGGATCAAGACTTAGACCACTTACTTGTGGAAGACCGAAACCTATAGTACCAATCATGAACAAATCTTGTATGGGAAGAATTATAGATCTATTAAAGAAAAATGGAATTACGGATATAGGAGTTACATTACAATTCCTACCTGAGAAAATAGAGAACTTATTTGGAGATGGAAAAGAGTTAGGAGTAAATATCCAATACTTTATTGAAGACTCACCTCTTGGTACTGCTGGAAGTGTAAAAAATGCTGAGGAATTTCTAGACGATACTTTCATAGTAATAAGCGGAGATGCTTTAACAGATATAAACTTAAAGAATGCAATAGAATACCATAAATCTAAAAATACAATTTGTACTCTAGTATTAAAAGAGGTTGCAGTTCCTCTTGAATACGGAGTTGTAATGACTGATGAAAATGGAAAAATCGTAAGATTTTTAGAAAAACCAAGTTGGGGAGAAGTATTTAGTAATCTTGCCAATACTGGTATTTATATATTGGAGCCAAAGGCTTTATCTTATTTTGAAAAGAATAAGAAATTTGACTTTAGCCAAGACTTATTCCCACTACTTATGAGTGAAGGAAATGATTTATATGGCTATACAACTACTGACTATTGGTGTGACGTAGGAGATATAGGTTCATATATCCAATCTCATATAGATATACTAGAGGGAAAAGTTAATATAGATTTATCTAATGAATTTGAAAACAAAGACGGAATCTATATTGGAAAGAATGTTGAAATTCATCCTACAGCTAAACTTACTGCACCAGTAGTTATAGGAGATAACTGTAAGATAGGGAAGAACGTAGAACTTCAAGAATTTACAGTACTCGGCGAAAATGTAGTTATAGACGATAATGCAACAATAAAGAGAAGTATTGTTTGGCAAAACACTCATATAGGACCAAACTCAAGAATAAGCGCCGGAATACTTTGCTATGGAAACAACTTAAAATCTAATGTTGTTGTATTAGAAGAAGCTGTTATTGGTGACGAATGTCAAATAAAAGATAGGGCAATAGTAAAATCTGGAATAAAGATTTGGCCAAATAAAATAATTCAAACAGCAACAGAAGTAAATGAAAGTATAATTTGGGGAACAAAAGTAAGCCGTACGTTGTTCGGTAAAAATGGAATTACCGGAGAAATGAATGTTGAAATCACTCCTGAATATGTTTCAAAGTTAGGACTAGCTTATTCCTCTATACTAAAACCAGGAATGAAATTGGCTGTTTCTTCTGATGACTCAGCAGCTGCTGGAATATTAAAAACTTCTGTGTTAGCTGGAGCTGCGTCTAGCGGAGTAGAAGTATTTGACTTAGGCCATACGATGTTACCAATAGTTAGAAATGTAATAAACTTCTTTGGAATGGATGGCGGAATCCATATCGCTTTGGAGCCTCAAAATGACGATAGAATAAGAATAAACTTCCTAGATAATAAAGGAATAAATATAACTCGTGGGTTAGAAAGAAAGATAGAGAATATGTTTGTTACCGGAGAGTTTAGACGTGTAAACGTAGAAAAAATCAAAGGAACGAATATATTAGAAAACTATAATTATTTCTATATGCAAAACCTACTTAATACGTTAGACTTAGATGCAATTAGAAAGAAGAATGTAAAGGTTGTTGTTGGAAAGTGCGATAATTTCGTTTACGATATAATGGAAAAAGTTTTAAGAGACTTAAATTGTACAATAATAAACGAAAGACGTCTTAACGGAGAAGATACCTTAAATATGTTAGCTCAAAAGATAGTTTCTAACGGAGCAGACTTTGGTATCCAACTAAATGCAGATGGCGAGTCTATGGTAGTAATAGACGACAAGGGCGATATAATAAAAGACGATTTGTATACCGCGCTACTTTCAATAATATCTATTCAATTAAAAGAAACAAATCAAATAGTAGTTCCATTTACTGCAACAGAAGTTATGGAGCAAATTGCTACTAAATATAACGCTGGAATAGTTAGAACAAAGACAAATCAACAAGAGTTTATGAGTAAACTAATGGAAAACTCTACAAACGATGTTAAGAAGAACTTTGTACTAAACTATGATGTATTTGCAGCTACTGCAAAAATAATAAACTACATATCTAAAGAAAATATAGCTTTATCTGAAGTTATTAAATCGATTCCTGAGTTCCACTTATTAAAGACAAATATAGATTGCCCTTGGGATGCAAAAGGTAAGGTTATGAGAACTCTTACTGGAGAAAAGACAGATAATAAATTAGAGTTATTTGAGGGAGTTAAGATTCACCACGATAAAGGTTGGGTATTGGTACTACCTGATGCGGACGAGCCAGTATGTACGGTATATACAGAAGGTGTTTCTGCAGAAGTTGCTCAAAGCTTATCAGATATGTATGTAGATAAGATAAAAAATATAATTAGCTAAAAAAAGAAAATGGGCCGTAATTCTTAAAAAGAGTTACGGCTTTTTTATTGTCTGCAAACAAATTATGTATATCTGTCAAAGCCGGATAAATAAGGAAAGTATCGGCTAATTACCTCAAATACAGGCTTTAGAAAAATTCAAAAAAATGAAAAAATATATTGAAAAATAATATTTCATGTAGTATAATCGGAGTGTCGTTTATTTTCGTTCTAGAATATAATTAGTAATAATATAGTAATATTATTGTTAGTAGTACGAATAGAAATAAAATAAAGCAAATTTATTGTAATGAGGTGTTTTGAATGGTACCGGCAGAAGTAGTAATAGATAGTAAAGAACTAAATATGGCTGATAATTTACCAACAGTAAAGACAGCCAATAAAGTAAAAAGAGGTACATATTTATTTATAAAAAAATCATTTGATGTTGTATGCTCACTTATGGCAATGCTTTTCCTATTACCATTAGCGTTATTTATAAAAATAGCATATTTACTCTCAGGCGATACAACACCAATTTTCTTTTCACAAAAACGTATAGGAAAAAATGGAGAAGAATTTGACTTTTATAAATTTAGAAGTATGGTACCGAACGCAGATGAAGAACTCAAAAAATTGCTAGCAAATAATAAAGAGATGGCAGAAGAATATGCAATAAATAAAAAATTAAAAGATGATCCAAGAGTTACAAAAATAGGAGCATTCTTAAGAAAAACATCTCTTGATGAGTTTCCACAATTTATAAACGTATTAAAAGGCGATATGGCGATTATAGGAAATAGACCGTATTTACCTAGAGAAAAGGAAGATATGGGCGACTATTTTGAAGATATAGAAAAAACAAAATGCGGAATAGTTTCTTATTGGGCTGTAATGGGTAGGAGCGATGTTTCGTTTGAAAAAAGATTAGAACTTGAAAAGTACTATTCAGATAACCAAACATTATTATTAGACTTAAGTATATTTGTTAAGGTATTTAAGATAGTATTACTTAGAAAAGGTGCAAAATAACCTAGTAACAACTAGGTTATTTTTTTGTATAAAAATATATACGAATTTATTAAATGTATTAACAAATTCTTCCGATACTCATATTGGAAAACAAAAAGGGGGAATGGATAGTGAACAACCTATTTGCATTAATTTTAATAATTGGCGGTGTGGCTGTAATTATTATATCTATTGTGTTAGCAATACTTTTTGAAAAGAAAGATAAAAAATCTGAAGAACCTGGAAAAGAAACAAAAGAAGAGAAAAAGGAAACTCCACCAGAACCAGCTAACTAAAATACATGAAAAAACTACAAGATAGCAAGTATTTGCTATCTTTTTGTGTTTTACCAAAAAGGAGGAAATAAAATGGTAAAAAAATTATTGTTACTATGCCTAATTGTTATACTTACTTTTCAAATAGCACAAGCGGTACCAGCTCAAAGTGAAATAGCAATAGGCTCAAATACTGAAATGGAAAAAGTATTTTATAGATTTATCGTTTGTATGAATAGAGCAGATGAAGAAGTATATAACTGTATAGATACATCGAATGAAGAATTATATAATAATATAGAGGAATATATATTCCCAAAATCGAATAATGACTATGATAGTGAATCATTTCATATAAAGACAGACATAAAGGAAATAACAGAGGAAAATGGAATATATAATATAAAGACAAAGATACGGGCAGAGGGTAGAAGTTTAACTGGAAGATGGAGTGTTAGTGGATTTACAGCAAACTTCCAAGTAGGACAAATTGATGGAGAATATAAGGTTATAGATACAGACTTATTTGATGTAATTGGACCTAAAAATGTAGGAATATTCGTATTAAAAATATTTGCTCTTGTTGGTGGAGTATTTTTATTAACTATACTAATCATAGTATTTGTAGTAATACGTTCTACAAAGAAGAAAAAACAAGAAAATACAATGCAAAGCCCTATAAAATAAAATTTTTAAAAAACTATAAATAAAAATATAAAAAGAGACGATAATATAAATGTGGTATTGGAATTATTTCAACTTTTTTCATACAATATATTAGTACATAGACCCGAAAGTTAAGGAGGAGAAATTATGAGAGAATTGTTGTTTCTTATGATTGGATTACTAGCAGGAGGCTTTTTCGGAATAACTATAATGTGTTGTTTACAAATTAACAGAATTAACGAATTATCTAAATAAGAATAGAATATATTAGAGAAGGCTAGAAGATAGCATTTATTTGCTATCTTCTTTTTATGCCTTAAAAATGTTTACATAAAAAGTAGAAACTTTTGTGAAAAAGGTTGAAAAATTAACAATTATGGTATATAATGTAAAACGGACTGCGCTAAAAAAATAGCTTTTAAGAAAGAGGTGAAATCTGTGGAAAATGAACCGATAAGAATTGCTCAAGTAATGGGAAAATGGTTAGGCGGTGGAGTAGAAGCCGTAATAATGAACTATTATAGAAATATAGATAAATCAAAAATACAATTTGATTTTATCTGCGATAGTGATTCCACAGATATACCTTATGAGGAGATAGAAGCTTTAGGTGGAAGAGTTATCTTGTGTCCGCCATATCAAAAGGCTTTAGAGTATCATAAAGAGTTAAAAAGGATATTTAAGGAAAATGGATATAAGATAGTACATTCAAATATTAATGCACTTTCAGTTTTTCCTTTATGTGCTGCAAAAAAAGCAGGAGTACCTATAAGAATAGCACATTCTCATAGCACATCTAGTAAAAAAGAATGGAAAAAGACTATCTTAAAAGATATACTAAGACCTTTTAGTAAAGTTTATCCTACTCATTATTTTGCTTGTACAGAACATGCTGGAAGATGGCTTTTTGGAGATAAGACTTTTGAAGAAGGCAAAGTATTAGTTATAAATAATGGAATTGACACAGATAAATATGTATTTAACGAAAAGGTAAGAAGAGAAGTAAGAGAAGAACTTGACTTAAAAGATTCAGATATAGTAATAGGACATATCGGAAGATTTATGAAACAAAAGAATCATGATTTTTTAATAGACGTATTTAATGAGTTATATAAAGAAAATAGTAATTATAAATTAATGTTAATTGGTCAAGGCCCTCTACAAGAAGAAATAAAGCAAAAAGTAGAAAATCTTGGCTTAAAACAAGCAGTGATGTTTTTAGGTCAAAAAACTGACGTAAATAGATATTACCAAGCAATGGATTTGTTTTTATTCCCTTCGCTTTATGAGGGATTAGGCATGGTAATGATTGAAGCTCAATGTTCTGGATTGCCATGCGTAGCAAGTACAGAAGTGCCTGGAATAGCTAAAGTAAATGATAATGTTGAGTTTATTGGATTAGTTCAACCAATAAATGTTTGGACAGTAAAAGTTAAAGAAATGATAAAGCTAGAAAGAATAATCAATCTTGATAGGGTAAAAGAATCAGGGT
>JAEEXS010000077.1 GCA_016287855.1 Clostridia bacterium | reverse complement strand
TATTAGAGACTTTAAGAGCTAAATTAAAGGATGAAGAAACAAAAACTATAATAACGGATGAGTGTTTGGAAGAAATGTATAATATACTCGAAAATGTTAGTGCTTGTAGAGATTTCGCGGCAGCTTTACAAGCTGATATTGCACGTTACAACGAACACAGGGCGGAACTTTTAGGGACGAAAAGGGCGTTTGAAACATTAACTTTAGATGCTAGACAAAAGAAAATAAAAAAAGGACCCGATAATATGTGTAGGTATAGATATGGGAAAAGGGGGCATAATAATAAAAATATAAGATGCATATATTTTACAGATGAGAAAACTGGATGGAACATATTTTTGAAATGCTTCGTTGAAAAGAGTAATAAGGGCAAAAGAGGAGACTATAGAGTTGCTATAGATGAAGCAATACAAAGATATAATGAAATTTATGGAGAGGAGTAATGAATGTTATGGGAATAAATTATGATAAGTTATTAAAGAGCAATAAAGAGTACAAAGTAGATAAAGAGCTCTTAAAAGAGATCGAGTATAACGAAATTTTATTTATTATTTCTAAGGAGTTAGTTAATTACCGAGATGAGAACAAATTAAAACAAGAGGATTTAGCGAAAAAATTAAATGTTAGTCAAGTAATGGTTTCAAAGATGGAATCAGGAAAGTATAATTATACAATTAAGACTTTAGTTAATTTATGGAACAATTTATCATCAGAAAAAATAAATTTTGGTGAGATATTGTTAAAGAAAATAATTAGTAAAGTTATTAAAAATTATATTTCAATTAGAGTAGAACAAAATCAGCCACGTGTTGATGAAAAGTTTGATTACAATGAAAAAAGTACTAAAAAAGAAAATATAAATGCTCCAGAAGTTTATACTATTGAAAAAGAGGATATACTTGAATTAAGAATGGCATCTTAGATAGGAGGATAAATTAATGGAAGAAAAAAATATTAGAGCTGCTTTTCAATTTGTAGATAGTTACATAAGAAATAGTAGTTTTAAAATACATAATAGAAATCTTGAAAATAGTAAAATGGATCTTGGAATAGAAGTTAGCATTTCAAATCTAAAAGAAAATAAAGAAGAGCTTTCTGCGGAATTAAGATTAAAAAATTCAGTAGACGTAATTGATGATAATGGAAATCGATTGGTAGAAATAGAAGTTGAAATGGCTGGAATTTTTAGGGCTCATAATATGGATAAAGATAAATTTATGGAATTTATGAAGTTTAGTGGAACACCTATTGTATATCAGTCTATAAGAAGCTATATAATGAATATATCTGCTTTGGGTGGAATTGAAACTATAAGGACTCCGTTAATAAACTACGTTGAATTTTTTAAGGGTGCTGAGCAAATTAAACAAGAAAATTGATAAAAAAATCAAGAGGATATTTTTCTCTTGATTTTTTTAGTGAAAAAATTCTCTAAAAGAGTATAAATAATATAAAAATCAAAAATAACTATAAAAAAGATTAAAGTGATGATATAATTATTCATGGTATGAGAAAAATTTGTAGAAAAATGTAGTTTGGAAGTGAGGCTAGGTGGGAGAATTATTTGTAAAAAGTGTGCGGTTAAATAGGGAAGGTATAGATGAGAAAAAATACCCGTTTAATATAAAGTGTTTAAGGGGTTTGGAGGAGCTAAAGATAGATAACCCGGTTACCTTGTTTTATGGAGAAAATGGAGTAGGAAAATCTACATTAATAGAGGCAATTGCAATTGCCTTAGGATTAAATCCTGAAGGCGGAAGTAACAATATGCAATTCTCTAATTATGATGATTATTCAGAGTTATATAAGCATTTGGTAATAAGTAAGTTTGGAGTGCCTAAGACAAAATTCTTTTTAAGAGCCGAGTCGTTTTATAACGTAGCAACAGATATTAGTAATAATGGAGACTTAGTTCATACGACTTATGGTGGAGAAGATTTACATGAGTGTTCGCATGGAGAATCTTTTTTGAAACTTGTTGAACATAGATTTTGGGATAAAGGGTTATATATTTTAGATGAGCCAGAGGCGGCGTTATCTCCACAAAGGCAGATGACGTTGTTAGGGTATATACATGATTTAGCGAAAAAGGGTTCACAGTTTTTAATTGCAACACATTCGCCAATACTTCTTGCGTACAAGTATGGCAAGATAATAGATATGAATAACAATATGGAAGAGATAAAGTATGAGGATACGGAAGTTTATAAGATATATAAAGGTTTTTTGAGTAACCCGGATGGGATGCAGAAGGTTTTGTTTGAGGAATAAGGAGGGTAATATGGTTAAAATTGAGTTTGATGAAAAGAATAATAGGACTATAGCGCTTGATGATAATAAAATAATTGGGGAATGCGATTATATAGTGAGTGAGGATGGTTGGAATATAGTTCATACGGAAGTGGAGGAGACTTATAAAGGGCAAGGAATTGCAAGACAGTTGGTTAATTGTGTGTTAGAGAATGCGAGAGTAAAGGTTAAGGCAGATTGTTCGTATGCAAGGAGAGTTATAGAGGAGCAGTGATATATATGTCATTAGAGAGAGCAAAAGAATATTTAAAGAAGTTTGGTTTAGATGGAAAGGTTATGGAACTTAACACTTCTTCTGCAACTGTTGCAGAGGCAGCAAATGCTATAGGGTGTAAAGAGCAAGAGATTGCAAAGACTATATCTTTTTTGGTAGAAGACAAGCCGATTTTGATTGTTGCTACTGGAGATTCGAAGGTAGATAATGCAAAGTTTAAGGCTGAGTTTGGTGTAAAGGCGAAGATGATTCCTTTTGAAGAAGTAGAAGGAATGATCGGACATGCTGTTGGTGGTGTGTGTCCATTTGGGATTAATGATGGAGTTAAGGTGTTTTTGGATAGTTCGCTTAAGAGGTTTGAGGTGGTGTATCCTGCTTGTGGTAGTTCAAATAGTGTGGTTAAATTAAAACTAGAAGAACTAGAGCAAGCTACAAAAGATGCAAAGTGGGTTGATGTATGCAAGGAGAGGGAGTAAGAGAAAAAGAAAGTATGGCAAAATAAATATAATTTCAAAATTATATTTAATATATTAAAGAGGATTGAAACTGTGAAAAAATATTTAGTTTAATTTAAAACTAAATATTTTTTTGAGCGGTTTTTGAAATATACGCAAAATATTTTTAAAATATTTGACAAATATTGTCGAATATGATATGGTATTGCTCGAGGGGAGAAATCATGAACAATAAAAAAGATAATTTCAAAAGAATAGCTGAAAAGCGCACTAATAAAGTAATAGAATCGATTTCAAAATTACAAAATCTAACCAATACATCTTTTTATGAGTACTCGTATGAGCAAATTGATGCAATATTTGAGGCAATACAACAAGAATTAGATAATCAAAAAAGGATTTTTGAAAATGACAAAAAGAAAGGTAAAAAGAGATTTGAATTATGATAAGTGAATTGTTTTTTTATGGGAAACTAAAAAATGTAAAAGATGTATTGATTTATGAAGAAGAATTTGTGATTTTTTATTTAAATGTGCATTTAAAATATAAAGAAAAATTTGATAAAAGTGAAGTTGAAAGATTGCTTGAAAAGTTTTATGGCAAAGAAAATGTTAAAAATAATATGATTTTGAAATTTTGTGATTCTAAATTTAAATCTGAAGGCAAAAATTATATTTTAGATATACCAGAAGAAGAATTGGAGTTTTATGAAAAAACAAAAATATTTGGTTATGATATCGAAGAATTGATAGGAATAGAGCAAAATAAATTATACGAAATTTTAGAAAAAGAGGTAACTAATAAAGAAATAAGTTTTTCGGAAAAGCTAAAGAAATGCTTAGTATATTATTATAAATTTGGCACATTGACTTTAAATAAAAGAATGGAATTGCTTTATAAATATTTTTATATTATAAAAAATTATTATAAAATATATAGAATTATAGATTCAAAGTTAGAAAATATTCCAGAATTATTCAATTCCTTAGAAATAATTGATTTAAATTTTACAGATCAACAACTCAGTTTTTTGATATTTAATAATATATTTACTATAAAAAATTTAAAATATACAGAAATTGATACATTAATAAGTGTTTTTTGCAATGATATTAAGCAGTTTATTGATGAAATGAGTAAATATGCAGTAGATAAAGAAGAATTGTTGAGTAAGTTGGAGGATAAATTCGAAAAAGCAATAAAACCAGAATGGGATTTGGTTTTACAAAAAAGATATAACGTAAATACAAATGAAAAAAGAACGTTAGCTGATATAGGAAAAGAATTGAACTTAAGCAGAGAAAGAATAAGGCAGATTGAAAGAAAAGCTATTCAAAAATTATTATATAAAAAAGATGAAATAAATAGATTACTATATTGCTTTTATAGAGATATAAATAAAGAAAATAAAGATTATATAACAATTGAGGAGTTTTATAATTATATTAAAGATGAAAGTCTAACAAAATATCTAGTTATAATATTGTATTCTGAAGAGCTTGACATGCGAATTAATGAAGAAACTAATATCATATATAATAATAAGGAAATAACTTTTGAAGAAATAAGAAAAGGAATTGAAGAGCAACTTGAAAATATTATTGTCAAAACAGATGTAGAAGAATACGATATTATTCAAAAAAATATAATAAAAAACAATTACAGATTATATCAAGACAAAATGTTTGTAAAAAAAGAGTTAAGTATTAGATATATATATGTAAATGAAATAAAAGAAAATTTTATAGATGGCTATGATATCGGAAGTGAACAAGATTATTATAAATTAGTTGATATTTTAACTGATAAATATGGAAGTATAGAAGTTCCATCTATGCATTCTATACAGGGAATGATAGATAGAAATGGATTTATTCAAATTGATAGAGGTAGGTATAAAGCTAGAGAATATGCTGCACTTATACCAGAAAAACTAGTTGATGAGATTACCGATTTTATAATTAAAAATCAACCTGTTATTGCTTATAGCTTAATATATGAAAAATTTAAGAATCAGTTAGAAAAGTTAGGGATAAATAATAGATTTTACTTGAAAGGATGTATTGATGAAAAATTACCAGAAGGATTTAATACTGGTCGAGATTTTATAAATACAGATTCAGAAGGGAATTATACTACATCTGACGTGATGAAAGAAATATTTAAAAGTTTTGAATGGTCATTTACAATAGATGATGTAAGAGAAAAAATGCCAGGATTGAAAGGGTATAATTATGAAAATTATGCTAAATCCGAAGAAGAAAATGGATTAATTCAAATTGGATCAAAAAGTTATATTTATGTGGAGAAGTTAAATATAACAGAACAAACAAAACAAGAATTAAAAGAATATATAGATGATTTATTTGTAAAGTTAGATTCTAATATATTAACATCAAAGAAAATATATGCAAGTTTAAATATTATGAATAAAAATTTATATAATAAATTGAATATAACAGCAAGGTCTGGGGATTTTGAATTGTTTTCTATAATTCAGAACTTATATAAAAACGATTATTATTATTCTAGACCAATAATAAGCAGGGAAGAAGAATTTATTACAACATCATATATGTTAATTAAAGAGTATGCTAAGAGATTGAATATATTTAGCTATAATGACATAAAAAGATATATTTATAAAATGAATTTAGGCGGTCTTTCAAGCTATTTAAATTTTATGGATGATTTAAGTGATGAATATATTCAAATAAATAAAGATAGTATGGTAAGAAAGGAAGAACTAAATTTAGCAAGCGAACAATTAGAAAAAATAGAGGAATTTATGGATTTATTATTAAAAAATAAGGAAATGAAAACTGATGAATTTGATGGCTACTTCATGTTGCCAAGGCTTACAAGAGGGTGGAACAAATATTTATTAATAGGAATAATTAAGACATATTTTAGAGAAAAATATGACATACAAAATACAACAAATTTTTATGATACAACAGATTTTATAATAAGGAGGATTAATTAATGGAAGAAAAAGAAAATTGGCGTTTTAAAGGAAATAATTATACATATGAAAATGGTTTGGATACTGCAGATATGGAAACTTTTAAAAAAGATCCAATTGCATCTTTAGCAAGAGAATCATGCCAAAACTCAATTGATGCCAAAAAAGATGGAGAAAAAAAAGTTGTAATTGAATTTGAAACTTTCGAAATAAATAATAAAGATATTCCAGGATATGATAGATTGAGAGCTGAAATAGAAAATTGTAAGGATTACAAGAATAAACAAAATAATCGTAAAGATTATGATCAACTAAGTGACATGAGTAAGTCAATAGAAAAAGAAACGATAACTTGTTTAAGAATTAGCGATTTTAATACGACAGGCTTATATGGAGATAAATTTTATTTATTAACAAAAGGAAGTGGAATTACAGATAAAACTGGAATTACTGGAGGTTCAAAAGGAATAGGTAAATATGCTTCTTTTGTTGCAAGTAAATTTAATACTGTTTTTTATTCTACATATACTGTTGATGGCGAAAGTAAATGCTTAGGAATTTCTAAATTATGTTCTGCACCAATGGATGGGACAGATGAAAAAACAATGGGAACAGGTTATTATGGATTTGATAGAAAAAATACTCCTATGGATAAGCAATTAGAGTTAGATAAGAATTATAAAAGGACAAGTTCGGGGACAGATTTATATATTCTAGGCTTTAAAAAAGAAGATTCATGGAAACAACAAATATTATCTATGTTACTTGATAGTTTTTTAGTAGCGGTTTACAAAGATGAGTTAGAAATAAGAATTGATGATATTAATGTAAAAAAGGATAATTTAAAGAAAATAATTGAAAAGGAGAATCTAATTACAAAAAATTTAAGGAAAAGTATTATTTCACAATATCTATTAGTTAGTGAAGGAGAAGGAGTTTTTACAAAAACTTCTGATATTTTAGGATATGGAGATATTAAGATATATGTAAAAAGTTTCAGTAGAGACGATTCGGATTTAGCAACCGGAAATTGTATAATGATTAGATATCCATATATGAAAATAAAATCGTTTATTGGTATTTCTACTATGCCATGTTCAGCAATGTGCATAATTGAAAATAATAAACTGAATGAACAATTAAAAGATATAGAAAATCCACAACATACGGATTGGGAGCCTAAAAGAAAAAATGATGAGGCTCTTAGAAGTGAAGTAAAAAATGTTATACAACAAATGAAAGATATAATAATTGATTTTGTATGTGAAGTTTTATCAACAAGCGAAACTGAAAAACTTGATATTGAAGGAGCAGGAGATTATTTACCCGAAAGCAATGATGAGAATCCAGATTTAATAGGTGGAGAACAAGAAGAATCGGTAGTAAAAGATACACCAGTTATTATTAAAAGAATTGATAATAAAAAATATTCAAAAAATCCAATAATTGAAACAAATACATTGGAGGGAATTGCGCCTGATGTAGGAGAACACGATGAAGAAGGCGATGACTCACCAGTTCCAAGTGGAAATAATTCAGGAAATCAAGGAGAACCTTATGAAAGTGATGAAACAAAAGGCGGAGAGGATGAAGGAGATAAAGATATCCTAAGATATGTTCCGTTAACAGATATTAAAAAAGTATTTTTTGTATCTAACAAAGAAAACGGAGAATATATATCAATTATCGACTCTGTTTATGAAGAATCGGATTGCGAATTAGAAGTTTATTATTTTGATGATGCAGGAAATCAGTATAATGCTAATATTGTTAAATGTATAGTTAATGATTCAGAAACTGAAATAGAAGATGGTAAAGCAGTAAGATTTAAAATTGGTTTAGGAAAGAATAAAGCAATTATATATACTGATTTAAGAGATTATTATAGATGTGAGGTGAAATTATATGCAAATAGGTAATAAATTATTTCCATATCCTACAATAAATAACAGTAATCTAAGAAGTTGTTTTAAAGAAACCACATATTCTTTTAAAAGTAATGATTTTAATGATGGACAAAATTACATTTTAGAAGATGCATATATAGAAATAAATAATGAGAATATAAAGAGAATGATAGAAAATAATCAATTAGGGGTTGGATTAATTATAGAATGCTCTGCAACAGTATATAGAAAGATGTTTGAAATATCTACAGAGCCACAAACTATAAAAATACCTATTGGCGATTTAAGAGATAAAGTTGAAATATCTTGTTATATATATGCAAAAACAGATTTAGAAAACTTTAATGATAGTGATTTCTTAGATGACTATAATGGATACAGTT
>JAEEXS010000076.1 GCA_016287855.1 Clostridia bacterium | reverse complement strand
GAAATCTGGTGCTTTTTCCTCTTGTTGTTTGATATTTAATCCATAATATTTCTCAAAACTTCTTGTTAATCCCGGTATTATATTTTCTAAATTGTTAGAAAATGTTGCATCTGGGTTATTAACTATATGATTATATCTATTTTTTATTGATAAAGTGGTTAATTTATCCTTTGAAAATTGAATACTTATTACACTTGTTCCATATTCATCTTGCCTTTCTGGATTATCAAAATTTTTCCTTACTATTTCATCTACATTTTTCTTTACTGCAAAAAATACTACACATCTATCTAATCTTCCTCCATTAAATGTACAAAGTACCTCTCCTGGTGCATAATATTTTTTAAATCTTTGTATTTCTTTTTCAGTTTCACACTCGTACAATGCATATCCTGCCTCATCTAATAGCTCATACGGAGTTTTTATTTGTTCTGATTCTTGTGCTTTAGTGTTCTGTTCTTCTTCAAAAATTTTATATATAAAATCTTTAAACTCCTCTTCTAACTCATTATTATGTATATCCTCATATAAAGTCCTAGAATTATTAGCGAACTTTCTTTCAAGTGTAGCAAATAAAGCTCCTTCATGTTCCAAAATAGTTGGAAAAAGGTCGCGACACATGTGCATAAATTTTTCGCCATATTTTTTCTTGATTTTCTTTAATTCTACATCACTTGCCATAACTACTGCTCCTTATTTATCTATCTCTTTTTATAAATTTCCTCATTTTAGTAAGCATTTCTCCAAGTCTAATTTCAAATTCAGTCATTCCGCTCTTATCATCTAGTTTAGCTAATTTTTTAGGGGTTACTAAATCATCCTCTGCAATAGATAAAAGCCTTTTATTACTTGCCCCTTTCAGCGCCTCTACATCCTTTACTTTTAAACGTCTTAATATTTTATTTTTTGATAAAAATTCTTCCCCAATCCTTCTTAAACTAGGTAATTCCAATTCTAATAAATTTATGTTATCACTTAAAAAACCAGTAGATACTATTTCTAAATTTGGAGCAAATAAATATTCTAGAATCTGATTTTCATACAAAAAGTAGCCCCCTACCTCCCTTAATGCCGGAAGAACTAATTTCTTTAATCTGCAATTACTTGCCATAAAATTATTTCCTACTACTTCTAATTTTGGCAAATTGACACTTGAGATTTTGAGATTTTGAGATAAAAATGAAAGAGATGCGTGAATTAACTCTGGTAAATCTAAATTAGTTAATCCTTCATTTGTACTTAAGAAATCATTACCTACATCTCTTAATTGCCTTGCATCTAAATACTTTAAAACTTCATTACCAAACAAAAAATTCTCTCCCGCAGTTTTCAATTTAGGTAAAATTAAACGTTTTAGATAAAAACTATTTCTTAAAAAATTCTTTTGAACTTCTTCTACTTCTTCGTTTATGTATTCTATCATTTGATTATCTCTATTTATTCGTATCTCAATTTTAGCATCAGTATCTTTCTTTTTGACCCTTATTATTCTTTCTCCGTCTTGTGCTTCTGTATCTCTTACTACTTCTATCTTTTCTATACCATCTCTAAAAGTATCTGGGAAACTATCTGCATAAACCCTAACTGACATATCTACGGTATCTAGGAAACTTGAATAATGGCTTATACTTTTTCCTTTTAAATCTATTAAAAATTTATCTACTAATATTTGCTTTTCTGGATTCCCTAATTCAACTACATCTCCAAAGTCTATAATTACATTACCAGGGCAATAATATCTCCCTAAAAACTCCAAATTATATTTATAAAACCTTCCGTCTCCTGCCATTATATAATTAGGCATACCAAATCTTTCTACTGTGCCATTTTCAAATTCTAAGCCACGTTCTGAAAGTAATTTTTCAAAGCTCTTACTTAATCCCGGTATTATTCTATCTAAATCATTCCCATACGTTGCATCTGGATTTCTTACTGTGTGATTATATCTATTTTTTATAGATACCGAGCTTTTCCCCTCTTTATAAAATTGTATACTCATAACAGATGTACCGTATTCGTCTTCTCTTAGAGGCTTTTTAAAATTTTCACGTTTTATATCATCTACATTCTTCTTTACCGCAAAAAACACTAAACAGCGTTTTAATCTTCCACCTCTAAATGTGCATAGCTCTTCATCACTCGCAAAGTACTTTTTAAATTTTTGTATTTCTTCTTCCGTTGTACATTCATACAAATCATATCCTGCTTCATTTAATAATTCATATGGTGTTTTTGTTTCTACTACTTCCTCACCTTTATGTTCAATATTAGCTTTACTCTGTATAAATTTTTTGAATTTTCCTTCTAAATCATTTTTTTGAATGTCCTCATATAAGGACTTAGAGTTACTAGCAAATGTATTTTCAAGTATAGCAAATAAAGCTCCTTCTTGTTCCAAAATAGTTGGAAAGAGGTCACGACACATATGCATAAACTTTTCGCCATATTTTTTCTTGATTTTCTTTAACTCTTCATCACTTGCCATAACTACTTCTCCTTACTTGCTACATCTCTTTCTTTATCTAACATTCGTTTAGCTAAATTCGTTTCAGTATCTGTAATTTTACTATCTTTATCTAATCTTGAAAGTTCTTGATAAGATACTGATCTTGCTCTTTTTTGATAAGCTGAAATTTGTGCATTCCAAGTACGTATTGTATGTTCCAAACTAGGTAAACTTATTTCTTCTAAAATAGAATTAAACTGAAAAAATCCTTTACCAGCAGAAACGAGTTTTGGTAATACTAATTTTCGTAATTTCCTATTATTCCATAGGAAGTAATCTCCAGCCACAGCCAAATTAGGGGCCTCTAAATCAGATATTTCTGTATTGTAATACACAAAATCTCTGCCTGTTTCTACTAGATTAGGTACTTGTAATTTTTTAAGTGCAATATTCGAATCCAAAAAAGCATTTCCGACTATTGTTAAATTAGGTGCCTCTAATGAAGCAATCATTCTATTAATATATATAAAGTTGTCTCCTACTTTTTTTAAGCTTGGTAAAACTAAACTTGTCAAGCCTTTATTAAAATGTAAAAAGCAATCTCCAGCTTGCTCTAATTGGGGTAATTCTAGTTCTTTTAGTTTTTCGTTATGAAGTAAGAAATCATTTCCTACTTTTCTAAGTCCAGTATTGATGTACCCTATTATACCATTATCTTTATCTATTCTAATCTGAATTGAGCTTTTACTATTTTTCTTTTTAATAGTTATTATTCTTTCACCATTTTTACTTCCTTTATCTCTTAAAATCTCTATTTTTTCTATATCCTTTAAATCATCTGCAAAGCTATCTTCATACGACCAAGCATTTACAATTCCCTCTTTATATGTACATGTGTCATACTGTGTTATTGTTTTATTTATTAAATCTACTAAAAAATTTTCTATTAATACTTTTCTTTCTGGTTCGCCTACTTTAACTACTTGGCCTCCATAATCTATAACTATATTTCCAGGACAATAATACACACCATTTATTTCTAAATTGTACTTATAATATCTTCTATCTCCTGCTACTACATAATTGGGTATTGTCATTCTTTCTACATTACTAGAATCAAGATACATACCACGTTCTTCTAATAATTCTTTAAAACTTTGAGTTAATCCAGGTACTATATTATCTAAATCATTTCCGTAAGTTGCGTCTGGATTACTTACTGTGTGATTGTATCTATTTTTTATAGATACAGTACATAAACTGCCTTTTGAAAACTGTATGCTCATAACAGATGTACCGTATTCATCTTCACGTTTTGGGTCATCAAAACTTTCACGTTTTATTGTATCTACGTTTTTCTTTACTGCGAAAAATACCACGCATTGTTCTAATCGTCCACCTCTAAATGTGCAAAGCTCTTCGCCAAGTGCAAAGTATTTCTTAAACTTCTTTATATCTCGTTCTGTTCTACATTCATATAAAGTATATCCAGCTTCATCTAATAATTCATATGGAGTTCTTTCCTCTACAATTTCCTGTTCTTCAGAATTATCCTCTACGAATATTTTATATATAAGATCTTTAACTCCATCTTCTAGACCATTATTATGTATGTCCTCATATAATGAGCTTCCGTTATTGGCAAATGTTTTTTCAAGTATAGCAAATAAAGCCCCTTCCTGCTCCAAAATAGTTGGAAAGAGTTCGCGACACATATGCATAAATTTTTCGCCATACTTTTTCTTGATTTTCTTTAACTCTACATCACTTGCCATAACTACTTCTCCTTATTCGTGTGTTAACATATCTTTTATTTTTCCAATTACTCTTTTAATAGAACTAATTTCACTTTCCGTCATTTCACTTTCTTTATCTAATTTTGAAAGTTCTGTAGGTGTTACTGATTTTGAACTTTGATATGCTAAAATCTTCACGTTACCTACGCTTCCTATTACCTTTAATGCTGGCATATTTATTTCTTCTAATTCTGAATTATTGTATAGAAAAGCATTCCCTGCAAAAACTAATTTAGGAAGTGATAATCTCCTTAATCTCATATTGCTATATAAAAAGTAATCTTTTACTTCAGATAAATTAGGGGCCTCTAATTTAGATATAATACTATTTCTAATCATAAAATAGCTTCCTATTTTTGTTACTTTTGGTAATATTAACTCCTCTAATTTAAAATTATCTGGAGAAAAAGAATCGCCTATGGTTTCTACATTCGGGAAGTTAAAACGAGAAATTTTTGTATTTCTAAACAAAAATTTATCACCTATTTTCCTTAATTTTGGTAAATCTAACTCTGTTAAGCCTTCATTAAAATGCAAGAAACTCTCTTCAGCTTCCTCTAAATTGGGAGCCTGAAACTCTGTTAAAAATCTATTTCCAAGTAAAAAACCTACTCCTGCTCTTTTTAATTTTGGAAAACTTGCCTTTTGTATTTTAGCGTTATATCCTAAAAAATTTGCCCCTGTACTCTCAAGGTTTGGTACACTTAAATCCTTCAATTTTTTGTTGTATAGCAAAAAGCTATCTCCTGCTTCTTTAATACCCATATTTATATACCCAATTATGCTATTATCTTTATCTACCCTAATTTCAACTGGGACATCAATACCTTTTCTTTTAATTGTTATTATCTTATCTCCATTTCCTGAAGCTTTATCTCTCATTATTTCTATTCTCTCTATATCTGTTAAATCATCTGTAAAGCTATCCTTAAATATTCCCGAGCCATACTGGGTTACAGTTTTATTTACTAAATCTATGATAAAGTTTTCTATTAACACCTTTTTTTCGGGACTACCTACTTTAATCGCTTGTCCATAGTCTATAACTATATTCCCAGGGCAAAAATATCTGCCATTTATCTCTATGTTATATTTATAATACATTCCTTCAGCTGTGACTACATAGCTTGGAATTTCAAATTTTTCTATGTTGCTACTATCAAGGTACAAATCACGTTTTTGTAACAGCCTTGCAAAGCTATCCGTTAATCCAGGAATTATTCTATTTAAATCATTGCCATATGTCGCATCTGGATTACCTACCATATGGTTATATCTATTTTTTATTGAAACTATGCACTTTCCCACTTTAGTGAATTGTATACTCATAACAGATGTACCATATTCGTCTTCACGTTCTGGATTAGTAAAATTCTCACGCTTTATCTCATCTACATTCTTTTTTACTGCAAAGAATACTACACAACGATTTAATCTTCCACCATTAAATGTACATAGTGATTCTCCAGTTGAATAATATTTCTTAAATTCCTGTATCTCTTGTTCAGTTGTACATTCATATAAAGTATATCCCGCTTCATCTAATAATTCATATGGGGTACTTCCTTCTTCCTCTATTTCTCCAGATTCTTGAGAATTTCGCTTTATATATATACTATTTATAAAGTTTTCAAATTTATACTGTAGAAAGTGCGCCTGAATATCTTCATATAATGACCTAGAATTATCAGCAAATCTTTCTTCAAGTATACTAAATAAAACCCCTTCTTCCTCTAAAATAGTAGGAAAGAGATCTCTGCACATGTGCATAAATTTTTCACCATATTTTTTCTTAATCTTTCTTAATTCTTCGTTAATTGTCACAAAAATTTCCCCATTCTGTTTTAAATATTTTTTTCATTATCTTTTGTTTTGCGAATATTACCAACTACTTTTTGTGCTTCAATTAATTCTGACTCTGTTATTTCAGTATCTTTATCTAATTCTGCTATATTATTAGCTCTTATAACTTGAGATGATACTTTCACTGAATTAACAAATTCTTTTATCTTAGGATTGTCTAAAGTTATTTCTAAATATTTTAATCTTTTAGTTCTATTTAAAAACGCTCTTCCAACATCAATTAATTTAGGCAATATTACAACTTCCAATTCCTGAGCTGATGTTGCGAATTCAGTTCCTACTTGCTCTGTTTCTGGCAATTCTATCTTTTTTAACTTGGTATTATGTGCTAGGCAACTATCTCCAAATCTTCTTGTTTTAGGCAAGAACAATTCTGTTAGTTCCTCATTTTCATTCAAAAAATAATCGTCTATTCTTAGTGCCATAGGCAACTCTATATGTTTTAATTTTTTATTCCTAGATAAAAATGTAGAACCTACCATCTTTAAACTAGGTAATATTAAACTTTCTAAATTTCTATTTTCATGCAAAAATCCCATACCTACTTTTTCTAGAAGTGGTAAATCTACGTATTCCAACATATTATTCCCACTTAAAAATTTGTCACCCGCAGTTTTTAATTTAGGTAAATATAACTTCCTTAACTTCAAATTACTTCCTAAAAATCCTTTTTCTACTGACTCTAGTTGAGGTAAATCCACATCAGATATTTCCTGATTAGTTGTCAAGAAAAAATCAGCAACTTTATTTAGCTCAGGCATTTTTAAACTTTTTAATTTCTTATTATCTCTTAAAAAGAAATCTCCTATTTCTCTTACTTGTGGTAATGATAAATCTTTAAGCGCTATATTTTTCACAAAACAATAATCCCCTATATGAGCAGCTCTAGGTAATGATAAACTCTGCAAAGTAGTATTGTTAGATAAAAAATAGTTATTAACTACTTCTAAATAAGGCAAGTCCAAATGTGTCATAGCATTGTTATCAAATAAAAAAGAATGCCCAATATGCCTAACCTCAGGTATGTATAAATCTTTTAATTTCTTATTATGTCTTAAGAAGCTATCTCCCAAAGACGTTACTTCTGGATTTTTGTACCCGATTATTTGATTATCTCTATCTATTCTAATTTCAATAAGGGTTTCGCTATTTTTTCTTTTTATAGTTATTATTTTTTCGTCTTCTTTAGATTCTTTATCTCTTATTACCTCTATTTTCTCTATATCTTGAAAAGCTTCCGTAAAACTATCTTTATAGCCAGTTTCATTATATTGATATATTTTTTTATTTTCCAAATCTATTACGAAATTATCTATTAATATTTGTCTCTCTGGGTTTTCTAATTTAGTTACTCTACCACCATCTATAACTATATTTCCAGGGCAATAATATACACCATCTATTTCCATATTGTATTTATAATATATTCCATTTCCTGCTACTACATATCCCGGTAATTGAAATCTTTCTCTATTTTTATTATTGAACTCTAAGCCTCTTTCTTTAAGTAATTGTGTAAAACTGTTACCCAATCCTGGTATTATTCTATCTAAATCATTTCCATATGTTGCATCTGGATTGTCTACTTTATGATTATATCTATTCTTTATTGATACTGTACAAAAATCCCCTCTTGAAAATTGTATACTCATAACGGATGTGCCATATTCATCTTCACGTTCTGGATTAGCAAAATTTTCCCTTTTTATTTCATCTACATTCTTTTTTATAGCAAAAAACACTACACATCTAAAAAGTCTTCCTCCATTAAATGTACAGAGTTCTTCATCTAGTTTATAGTATTTTCTAAATTCTTGGATTTCATCTTCAGTTTCACATTCATATAAATCATATCCTGCTTCATCTAGTAATTCATACGGAGTTTTATCTGGTAAATTTGCTTCAGCTTCTTCTTCAAAAACTAATTGAGTATATATATGTGCCTTAAATTTATCTTGTAAGCCATAGTCTGTAATATCATCATACAAAGTCCTAGAATTATTAGAAAACGTTTTTTCAAGTATGCTAAGTAAAGCTCCTTCTTGCTCTAAAATGGTTGGAAAGAGTTCACGACACATATGCATAAATTTTTCGCCATATTTCTTCTTAATTTTCCTTAACTCTTGAGATTCTGCCATATTTTTTACCTCTACCCATATAATCTTTTTAAGTATATTTCTTTATCTTCTTGTACAACTCTTA
>JAEEXS010000075.1 GCA_016287855.1 Clostridia bacterium | reverse complement strand
TCTCCATTCTATCTAAAAGTGGTCTTGGAATAGTATCTAAATTATTAGCAGTCATAATAAACATTACATCTGATAAATCAAATGGCACTTCCAAGAAGTGATCTCTAAAGGAAAAATTTTGTTCTGCATCTAAAACTTCGAGCATAGCAGAAGCTGGATCTCCTTTAAAATCCGAACTCATTTTATCTATTTCATCTAATAATATAAGCGGATTTTTACTTCCTGCCTGCTTCATCGCACTAATAATGCGACCAGGCATTGCTCCTACATAGGTTTTCCTATGGCCTCTAATTTCTGCTTCATCTCTTACCCCGCCCAAAGACAATCTAACGTAGTTCCTATTAACAGCCTTTGCTATAGATTTAGCTATTGAAGTTTTTCCAACTCCCGGAGGCCCATATAAACAAAGTATCGGCCCATTTAATGAATTTGTCATCTTTTTAACTGCAAGATACTCTATTATTCTATCTTTAACTTTAGTAAGCCCATAATGGTCTTTATCTAAAATCTCTTTAGCCTTCTTTAAGTCTATAACTTCATCTGTCTTCTTATTCCAAGGAAGATCTGCAATGCAATCAAGATAATTTCTAATAACTGCACCTTCTGCAGACCCTGATTGCATTTTTTGTAATCTATCTAACTCTTTTTCGGTTTTAGTCTTAACTTCTTCAGGAAGTCCAAGCTCCTCAAACTTCTTTCTATACTCAGCAATTTCTCCATTAATTCCGTCTTTATCTCCTAGTTCGTTTTGAATTGCCTTTATTTGCTCTTTTAAGTAATATTCCTTTTGCATATTATCTATATTTTGCTTAACTTTTAAACTTATATCTTTTTCAAGCTTTAATATCTCAATTTCTTTAGATAAACAACTAATTAATTTTTCTAATCTTAATTTTGAATCAAATTCAGATAAAATTACTTGTTTATCTTCAGAAGGAATAGTAATATTTGCAGCAATAACGTCGCTTAATTGACTGAGCTCACTAATTTCTGAAATCCTATCAAGAAGTTCTGGATTTATCTTTTGATTTAGATTAACATATTCTTCAAAGACAGATATTGTTTTACGCATTAATGCTTTTATCTGTGCCTTGTTTTGCTTTTCTTCTATAAATACCTTTTCACAAACTTCGGCTTCAAAATAAGGTTCTTCTTGAGTAAATTCAGCAATCTCAGCTCTACTTATACCTTCTACCAGTACTCGCATTGCATCGCCTGGCAAACGTAGTATCTGCCTTATTATCGCTATAGTTCCTACTTTATACATCCCATCTGTATCTGGATCTTCGTTCGCAGGATCTATTTGAGTTACAAGAAATATAAGCTGATGATTTCTCATAGCTTCTCCAATAGATCTAACTGATTTACTTCTTCCTACATCAAAATGAACCGTCATATGAGGAAATACGGTTATCCCCCTAAGCGGTAAAACCGGAAGTATCTGTCTTTTCATAATCTTTTTGGTTTCATTCATGTCAGTCTCCCCTTTATTCCTTCCTGTATATAATCATTTTAAACCCTGTATATTGCATAATCAAGCGGTTATTTCTGGTTAAGTCCTCACTAAATGGAAGTGTTTTTTCAAATCATATTAATTTATCGTAAAAAAAATTTAGATATATTAGTGGTAACTTCAAGAAATAAAGGAAATATTTCGACAACAAAAAACGCTAAAAATAGCAAAAAAAGAGGATTGCTTTTATACAATCCCCTTTTTTTGAATTTATTTCTATTTAGTTAAATATTTCATTATCATAGTTGCAACTTGTGCACGAGTAGCATTCGCTTGAGGTCTCAACATATTATTTGAATCTCCTGAGATTATTCCTTTAGCTACCGCCCACTTAAAGGCTTCCTCTGCCCAATCATATACATCACTATAATCACTAAATTTTGTTATATCTGCCCTCTGAGACGTACCTTCCCCTCTATATTCTACATACCTTTTTAATGCTACCGCCATCTGTTGGCGGCTTACGCCTTCCTCTGTACCGAACTTGCCATTACCCATTCCACTCATTATGCCGTTTTTGCGTCCCCAAATTATTGCATTTACTGTAGTCTTGTCTCCTGAAATATCACTATATTCTTCAGTTATATTTAAATCTTCACTAGGATAACCCAATATACTTGGTTTACCTTCAATAATATATAACATCTTAATAAACTTGCCTCTTGTCATATCTATATCTGGTCCAAAATTATTTGTAGATAAAGGCTCTATATACCCATTATCTGTTACAAATTTTACAGCTCCATTATCATAATACCAAGAACCTGGATTTACATCAGCAAATGGCACATTTTTCTCTACTGGCGGATTCCCTTCATTATCTTTAGACGCCCCGCAAACCGTACATATATCATTGCTATCATATTGATGTCCTTTTGGTTTGCCTATGTATGCTCCGCACATGCAAGATATTGGCTTTGTACATGTTGCAGGTTGAGGTTTATGTAATCCTTTTTCTCCACCATCTTGCCAATGATAATATACATCTTTTTCCCAATTTTCAGTACTGGTCGGTATAGATGTAGGGGTTGTGGTTGGTACTGTAGTTGGTGTTGCGGTTGGCGTTGTAGTTGGTGTTGCGGTTGGTGTTGCAGTTGGCGTTGTAGTTGGTGTTGTAGTTGGTGTTGCGGTTGGTGCTGCGGTTGGTATTGGGTTATCTGGTTGCACTGCTCCACACTCTGTACATACACCATCAATATAATTATGTTCTAACCAATAATAACGTCCACACCTAGGACAATATTTGTTTTCCTTACAAGTTGGCTCTCCTCCTTCGTGATCACCACACTCCCATTTCGTATGTCCACCCTCACAAATTACCCAACATTTATATGCTGTTCCATCTGTATATCTATAGTCTGTACATCCTTTATCACAATGCTCTTGAACCCATGCTACTGTAAGAGGGTCTTTTCCTTCAGCTGCTAAGCCCGTCAAACCACATGTATCACATATTCCATCGTTATCTTTATCTTCGTGTTCTTCAAGAAGTAATTGTTTATCACAATCCTTACAAATCTTATAATGCTTGTTGCCCGTTTCATACCAATCATTACCAGGTGTATGTTTTACTTTACCTTTTATATTTTCTGCTCCACATGTTTTACATTTCTGCCAATGATATATATCATCAAATCCCCACAAGTCTTCAAAATTATGAGGTTGTTCATCCAAAACTTTACCACAGATTTTACATTTATATCTATGTCCACTGCCATGTTCTTCCCAAATCATCATACTTTCATCATGCAATTCTTCTATTTCTGCTTTGCAAATTTTACATTTGAATGTATGTCTATCTATTCCACTTGTTGTAACTTCATCTTCTAATTCGTGTTCAATTCTCTGGTTTTTTGCTTTCCCACAAACTTTACAAACCTCATCATGATAATCATTATCCACCTTTTTCCACTCATAACTATGTTGTTCTGATTCAAATTCAAAGGCACAACCTGTACATTTTTTTACATGATAAAGTACCAATCTTGTACTAGGTGTCCAATCTTTTCCCTTTTCATGAGCTTTTTCGCCATATTTTGCCCCACAGTCTTTACACACCTTCCAATGGTTATGATCATCATATCCTCCAACTTCATCGGAAACATGTGGCCCCTTGTTAGTAATCATTTCACATTTAAAACATTTTTTCCAATGAGTATTTGCTCCATCATTTTGCCAAACGAAATCATGTTGGCAAGTAGTTTCAGCTGTTGTATTGCCAGTAAAAGCAACCATTATAATTATCAATATCAATGACCCCAATAACGTAATTCTGTTTTTCATAAAGTTTCCTCCTGTTTTTAACCTTCCAGGAATAATATCGTACCAATCTCATATATTATTGAGTATTTTCTTATAATTCCCTTCTACCTTCTAGCGCCATAGAAAGAGTAACTTCATCTGTATACTCTAAATCTCCTCCAACTGGAATTCCGTGTGCAATCCTTGTGACTTTGATTCCCATCGGTTTAATAAGCCTTGAAATATACATTGCCGTGGCTTCACCCTCAACATTTAAATTTGTAGCAAGAATAACCTCTGAAACATTTTCATTTAGCCTACTTATTAACTCTCTTATTCTAATATCTTCCGGTCCAATTCCATTTACTGGAGAAATCGCCCCTTGTAACACATGGTAAACTCCTTTAAATTCATGTGTCTTTTCCATCGCCATTATATCTTTAACATCAGATACAACGCAAATAATAGATTGATCTCTTTTAGAATTACTACAAATAGGACACAACTCAGAATCCGTTAAATTTCCGCAAACCGTACAAAACTTTATCTTGTCTTTTGCAATATTTATCGCCTCTGCAAACTTTTTAGCCTCTTCAGGTGTTTCGTTTAAAACATAAAAAGCTAACCGGCAAGCAGTCTTATGACCGATTCCCGGTAGCTTCTCAAACTCTTCTATTAAATTAGCAATAGGTGCTGAATAACTTTCCATATTACCTCCAATTAAAATGGCATATTCGGTAAATTAAACTTCTTCATTTCATTTGCAGTAACTTCATCAACTTTATTTAACGCATCATTTACCGCTGTTAAAACTAAATCTTGAAGCATTTCTACGTCATCTAATACTTCAGGATCTATCTTTATATTTGTAATCTGTTTCTTCCCGGTAGTAGTAACAACTACCGCGCCTCCTCCAGAACTACCTTCCATAACCTTTGATTCAAGCTCTTCTTGAGTTTTTTGCATATCTGCTTGTAACTTTTGAGCTTGTTTTAATAAACCACTCATATTTCCTCCAGGGAAACCACTAAATCCACCCTTCATATATAAATCCTCCTTTTACAATATATTAACATCCACACCTAAATTTATCAAGTCAATTTGAGAAGACTCGTTTTTGTCTTCTTTACCTGCAACTAAACACTTTACAGGGATATCTTTCCCTATAACCGCTAAAATAGATTCTTTTAATGCTGACATATTCTCTGGCTTTTCAATAACATTTTTCCCAAACTCTTGTGAAAAATAAACCGTAACTTTGTCACTCTCAATATTAGCTTTAGTAGAAGCAAGTGTTGCATATAGCGACATCTTTCCAGTATTTCTTAAATAATCTATTACTTCTTTCCAGTTGCCGGTAGAATTACTAGAAGAAGTTTTAGCTTCTTTTTTCTCAGTAGCTTTATTTTCTTGTACGATTTCTTTAGCTGCTTTTTCTATCGGTTTTTCTTTTTTCTCAGGTATGTTACTCTTAATTTCCTTAGTTTCGCTAGATACAAGTTGTATTAAAGCGGATTCGAGCAATATATTAGGAAACGTTGCACCTTTAATATTAGCCTCTAATTCAGATAAATATGAAATTATTTCACTTAATTCATTATTGTCTGTAATGCTAGATAACTCCTCAATTTCCTTTAATAAGGTAAAATTGCGTATAAGATTATTGTCCTTTGTATTTTTGTATATCAATATATCTCTAGCAAGAGAAATTATTTCCCAAACAAAGTATTTCACATCTTTCCCAGACTCTACAACATCATTTACTATAACTAACATTTTTGAAACATCTTTATTTATAATACAAGATAAAACACCTGAAACCGTAGAAGTTTCGGCAACACCTAGCATTTCACGAGCAATACTTTCAGTAATATCAGTAACGCCAGAAGAAATTATTCTATCAAGTAAACTAAGGCCATCTCTTAATGCTCCTTCTGCTGCTTGAGCAATTACTAACAAAGCGGAATACTCAGCCTTAACATTATTCTTCTCACAAACGGTTTGAAGCCTTTTTGCAATGTCGTCTTTAGATATGCGTTTAAACTCAAAACGTTGACACCTAGATAAAATTGTCACTGGAATTTTATGAGGCTCAGTAGTTGCTAAAATAAATATAACGTTTTCTGGTGGCTCTTCTAAAGTTTTAAGTAATGCATTAAATGCACTACCAGAAAGCATATGAACCTCGTCTATTATATATACTTTATATTTTGCCATCGTTGGAGCATAAATAACATTATCTCTAATTGCCCTTATATCATCTACACTATTATTAGAAGCCGCATCTATCTCTAAAACATCCGGAACAGATCCCTCTAATATTCCTTTACAAACCATACACTCATTACAAGGCTCACCATTTACCGGATTAGTACAATTTATAGCTCTTGAAAAAATCTTTGCAGTAGTAGTTTTACCAGTTCCACGACTACCACAAAAAAGATAAGCATGTCCAATTTGGTTATTTATAATTTGATGTTTTATAACTTTAATAATATGATCTTGTCCTACAACATCATCAAAAGTTATTGGCCTAAATTTTCTATAAAGTGCTATATACTGTGCCATTCTTACCACATCCTTTTCTCTAAAAGAAAAAGGATGGCTAAAATACTTAAGTTAGAGTCTATTCTTTAGAAGAAACGTTCCTCTAAAGGCATCCCTACAAAAATATATTAGGACATCCTCTTATAATTTTCAAAAATTAATTCATAACTGCATTTGATGCTAGATTACTATTACTTGCAATAGAAGAAAAAGCACCTTCCTCAACTAGTCGAACTAGTTCTGGATTAAATTGAGTATCTGAACACTTCTTTATTTCTTGCATTGCTTCTTCATTAGACATCGCCTTTCTATAAGGTCTATCTGAAGTCATTGCATCGTACGCATCGGACAAAGCAATTATTTGAGCTTCTAAAGAAAGTTCTTTACCACTAAGTCCTAACGGATAACCCTTACCATCAAATCTTTCATGGTGGTAATTTATAGCATCCATAGTAGTATCAGATAACTCTAAGGTATTTAATATCCAGCTACCAATCGCAGGATGTTTTTTTACTTCTTCATACTCAGCTTTAGTAAGTTTAGCAGGTTTCTTAAGTATCTCATCGTCAATTCCAATTTTACCTACATCATGAAGTAACCCTGCTACACGAAGTTCCTCTACCTTTTCTTCAGGTAATCCCAACTTGTTTGCCAAAGTAACTGCATATTTGGATACTCTTTCTGAATGACCTAGAGTATATTTGTCTTTAGCCTCTATAGCAGATACAAGGGAAGCAACTAAATCTTTATTAGCATTTCCTAATTCTAAATTTTTAGAGTGAAGTTCTTGAATTTTGTTTTCATTCACAACTATTAGCTCTTGCATTATATCAGCCATAGTATTAAATGATTCTGCTATATAATATAAATCACTATTCTTAGAAAAAGTTAGTCTTGTCGTCAAGTCGCCCTCTTTTATCTTTTGTGTCCATTCACTGATTTTTATATATGATTGCGTAAGTCGATCTTGGATTCTAGCAAAAAGAGAATATGTAATAATTATATCTAAAAATCCTAAGATCAAAATTCCTCCAAATATAATCAATTCGGTATTAGTAGACAAAGAAGACGCCGAATTAATTATAATCGCACCAAGTGCAATCATAATTATAGTTGGAACAGATAAAGAAAATAGTAACCAGAATTTTAAGTTCCTGTTCTCACGTTTAATTTCTATCGTAATCAGCCCCTCTTAAGTATTAATATGTCATGCGGCCTATTCTCGACAATCTCATCTAAAAGAAATAGATACAGTTTCACTCGATCCAAGCACCCTTATATCACATAAAAAATGGCACTTACCGCTGCTTCCTTCCGGACCTGACGGGGTTCATGGTTTTCTATCGAATAAGACTCAAATTGTCAACATGAAAACTATAGCAAATCGTTTTAAATAAGAAGCCTCAAACAGGCCTTAAGCCTTGCTATAGCGGATTTCAAGTACAGAGGACCGCTAATCCTCCGCGTAGCATAACACAAATATAGTATAGTAAAATAAAAAAAGTTATGCAATAGTTTTTGTAAGTTTTTTTATGTATTAAATTATTCATAGCACATACTTTAATGTAAAAATAATATTTTACCAAGCAAGTCGCCGAATAAAAAAGCTATCAAAAAACCTGCTTGAATGAAAGGTGCGAAATGCACCAATGTTTTTTTTATTATTTTTGATGTTATGATACTCATTAAACAAGCAAAAAATAGCATAACGCACATATTAAATGGCGACAGAATTAAAGACATAGTTGCAAATAATATTATATCTCCACCGCCTATTAAAAATTTTTCTTTATCTTTGCTTAATAATTCATATATAACTTCTAGTATTATAAACGGCAAAACGAAACACAAGAAATTTATTCCTACAACTTTCAAATTCCAACCACTAAAAAAACTATATAGTCCCGCAAGGAGAAAAGTAATAACATTTAGTGATATAGATATCTCTCCCGTTTTCCAGTCTTCTATTGATATATATGAAAATATTAGTAGCATTAAAAATAACAATAATAAAGGGTACGAAAAACCCTTTATTATTGTTATTATAATTATCTGTATTAAAGTTAAAATAATCGTTAAAATTATATTCTTTTTCATAATTAACTCTCTTAATATTTAGTTGGATTAGTATACCATCTCTCTTGCTTCCACCCTTTTTCTTCTGTTTGACGTTGTCCTTTCC
>JAEEXS010000074.1 GCA_016287855.1 Clostridia bacterium | reverse complement strand
TATTATTATCCTCTTGGTTATTCCCTTCTTCATTGTTTCCCTCTTCGTTGTTACCTTCTTCGTTATTGCTCTCTTCATTGTTTCCTTCTTCGTTATTGCTCTCTTCATTGTTTCCTTCTTCGTTATTGCTCTCTTCATTGTTGCTCTCTTCATTGTTGCTCTCTTCGTTATTATTTCCCTCCTGATTTGAAACAGGGTCGCTATTAGCATAGGAAATATTTCCGTACGGCAAAGAAGCCATTGCAAGCATGCAAATAGCTAGAAAAGATGCAAGTATTCTATTAAACTTAGAATAACCCTTACCGTTCATAATATTTCTCCTTATAAAATGACTTTTCTAAATTTTTTTCGTTATATTAGAAGATTTATGTTAATTCTATTAGAATATTATAAATAAACCGCATAAAATAGGCTTTCTACAATATATGAATTATATAAGCAATAAAAAAAACTTAATTAGTTAGTCACCAATTAAGTAATTTTTTAGATAGTTGGCAACTCGACCGGCATTATAACTTCATTATATTAGCCTCGTAGCTTTGCGTCCCAAACTTTCGCCTGGTTTGCTATTATCAACAATTATTCATATACATTTATTATATCATATTTGGGCATAAAAGTCAAATATGGAGCCAGTTACATCAAAATTTTATAGTACCTCCTCCTAAAACAATATCATCTTTATAAAATACTGCTGACTGACCAGGCGTAATCGCCCTTTGTTTCTCATCAAAAACAACTTTTATACTACCATCATCCATTGGAATTAATTCTGCCTTTTCTGGCTTAGCTGAATATCTAATTTTTACGTTTGCCTGAATTGGCTCTCTTATGCCATCTATCGCCATAAAATTAACATCATCACAAATAAAATTATCTCTAAACAAATCTTCATCATTTCCTAAGACAACTTCATTTTTAACAGGATCAATATTAATAACATACATTCTCTTTTGAAAAGCTATTTCAAGGCCTTTTCTCTGTCCGATTGTATAATGAATTATTCCTTTATGTTCTCCTAAAATATTCCCACTTAAATCAACAAAATTGCCCTTTTTCGACTTAAAGTTATAATTATTTTCTATAAATTTAATATAATCATCATCCGGAACAAAACAAATTTCCTGGCTATCCTTCTTTTTCGCATTAATTAAACCATTCTCTTCTGCAATTTTTCTGACGTCTTCCTTTTCATAACTTCCGAGTGGCATTATAACATGACTTAGCTGTTCTTGAGTAAGCTTATATAATGCATACGTTTGATCCTTTTTATCCGTCTTGGACTTACGCAAAAAATACCTACCTGTATCGCTGGAATAGTCCACTTTCGCATAGTGACCAGTCGCGATATATTCACAATCAAACTCATTAATCGCACTATCTAAGAGTAGGCCAAATTTAAGATATCTATTACACATATTACAAGGATTCGGAGTACGACCATTAATATATTCATCCACAAAATAGTCAATAACCTTTTCCTTAAAGGCTTTTGAGAAATCTACAATATGATATTCAATTCCAAGTTTTTCACAAATTGTTTTGGCATCGTTTGCCATGTTTTCCGCATTATTCAAGAGTTTCATGGTAACTCCAACAACATTATATCCCTGTTTTTTTAACAATAATGCAGTAACAGAACTATCAACTCCGCCACTCATTCCAATCAAAATCTTGCTCATGTGAACACCTCTTGCCATTTGTATACTTTGAAATATGTAACCCGTTTTTTGCATACTCTTAATTATGCAAAACTTGTAATTTCCATCATCTTTTTCATGATTCATTCATCAATTTTCATAATAACTTTTCTTACATTATCTTCCATTTTTTCTATTCTAACATCAATTGAATTTTTAGGAATTGCATCTTTAATTACATCACTCCACTCTATAATACATATTCCTTTATCAAAATATTCTTCCCCACCAATTTCATAAAACTCTTCTTCGCTAGAAAGTCTATAAACATCAAAATGAAAAATTGGTCGATCGCCATTATATTCGTTTACCAATGTAAAAGTAGGACTTGATATTTCATCAATATTAAAAAACTTGCAAAATCCCCGTACAAATACAGTTTTCCCAGCTCCTAACTCTCCATTTAAGCAAATAACCTTATTACCTTTAATCTTACTAGCTAGATAATATGCAACTTGTAGTGTTTCTTCTTCACTTTTGGTTATAACTTCTATCCTATCTCCCATTTAACTTACTTTCCTTCCCTATTTAGTATTCTCTAATACTATTTTCCCAGCGTTTTGTGCTGCAATAGCTCCGTCTGCACAAGCTGTAACAATTTGTCTTAAAACTGTATTTCTAACATCTCCAACTGCAAAAATGCCGTGAACACTAGTTTCCATATTATTATCTGTAATAATATATCCATAGTTATCTATATTTACCAAATCTTTTACTAAATCGCTATTAGGGGTTGTCCCAACAGCTACAAAAACTCCTTGAACTTCTATATCTCGCTCATTTCCATCTGTATTTATTACTTTAATTCCTTCTACTTCAAATTTTCCTAAAATATCTTTAGGCGTAGAATTAACTACAAGTTCGATATTAGGAGTCTTTTTAACTTGCTCTTGCAAAATCATTTCTGCTCTAAATTCACTTCTTCTATGAATTATATATACCTTCCTACAAATATTAGCTAAAAACAAAGCATCTTCAAAAGCTGTATTACCCCCACCAACGACTGCAACATCGGCCCCCTTATAGAAATTTCCATCACAAGTAGCACAATATGAAACCCCGCTACCACGTAGTTTTTTCTCACTTTCTAACCCAAGTGTTCTAGGGCTAGCACCTAGTGCCAAAATAACAGTATATGCAGAGTATTCACCATTTGAAGTAGTAATACTAAATAAACTACCTTCTTTTCTTATTTCTTTAACTTCTTCATTTATATATTCAGCATTAAACTTTTTAGCTTGTTCATTTAATATAACTGCTAAATCAAAGCCACTTATTTTATCTATTCCTGGGAAGTTTTCAATCTCATTAGTATAGCCCATTTGCCCACCAATAGTAGACTTTTCAAAAACAACTGTTTTTAATCCAGCACGTGCAGCATAAATTGCAGCTGTCATTCCTCCTGGGCCTGAGCCTATAATTGCGATATCAATAATTTTGTCCATAAGTATTCTCCTTCCACTTTATTTTACTATCTCTAAAGCCTTACTACAAATATTGTCTGCAGTAAGTCCAAACTTATTTAGTAATTCTGAAGCCTTACCAGATCTTCCGAAGCTATCGTTAACTCCTACTTTTAATACCTTAGTAGGGCAATATTCCGTAACAATTTCGGAAACTGCTCCGCCAAGTCCTCCAATTATACTATGTTCTTCTGCAGTAACAATTCCTTTAGTTTCTTTCGCTGCTTTAATAATAATATCCTTATCTATAGGTTTAATAGTATGAATATCTATAACTCGAGCCTCTATTCCTTTTTCTTTTAACATTTCAGCTGCACGAACAGCTTCTATTACTAACATCCCAGTTGCAATAATCGTAACATCATTTCCTTCTTTTAAAACATTCCCTTTTCCAAACTCAAATTTGGCATTAGAATCGTAAACATCCTCTGCCTTGCTTCTTCCTAGCCTTATATATACTGGTCCGTCTATTTTTGCTGCTTCTTCCACTGCCCACTTGGTTTCAGCTTCATCGCAAGGGCAAAGAACGGTCATATTCGGCATTACTCTCATTAGTGCAATATCTTCTATCGCTTGGTGTGTTGCTCCGTCCTCTCCAACAGTAACTCCTGCGTGAGTCGCAGCAATTTTTACATTTAGATGAGGATATGCAACTGAATTTCTTACTTGATCATATGCACGACCCGTTGCAAAAACTGCGAAAGTACTTGCAAATGGTATCTTACCACAAGTAGCAAGGCCCGCAGCAGTCCCTATCATATCTGCTTCAGCAATCCCCATGTCAAAAAATCTATCTGGACAAGCTTTCTTAAAAACTCCCGTCTTTGTAGCACTAGCTAAATCAGCATCTAAAACAACAATTTTATCGTTAATCTTGCCTAACTCCGCAATCGCATTTCCATAAGCTTCACGAGTAGCTATCATAAAATTTCCTCCTTTATTTTAAGCATTCTAAAGCAATTTTATATTCATCATCGTTCGGTGCTTTTCCGTGCCACCCTGCCTGATTTTCCATAAAACTTATGCCCTTACCTTTAGTTGTGTGAGCAACAATTATAGTAGGTTTATCTAAACTCTCCTTTGCCTTCTTAACTGCATCAGCAATTTCCTCAAAATTATGACCATCAATCTCTAAGGTATTCCACCCAAAAGCTTCAAATTTCTCTTTTATAGGTGTAACATTCATAACATCCTTAACCGCTCCATCAATCTGAAGGCCATTAAAATCAACAAAGGCAATAACATTATTAAGCTTGTAATGAGCTGCACTCATAGCTGCTTCCCAAACTTGTCCTTCTTCTATTTCTCCATCTCCTAAAACCACATAAACGTAGTACTTTTTGTTATCTAGTTTACCAGCTAATGCCATACCATTCGCAACAGACAAACCCTGACCTAAAGAACCTGTAGTCATATCTACTCCAGGCACTTTTTTCATATCAGGATGTCCTTGCAAATAACTATCTATTTTTCTAAAAGTCTTTAAATCCTCTACCGGAAAATACCCACGATTTGCTAAAACAGAGTATATCGCGGGAGAAGCATGCCCCTTTGAAAGTATTAATCTATCCCGATTCTCCATTTTAGGATTCTTAGGGTCAATATTCATCTCATTAAAATATAAATCCGTCAAAATATCTGTACAAGAAAGAGCCCCGCCTGGATGACCAGATTGTGCAGAATAAACAGCCTCAAGTATTCCACGACGTACGTTTTTTGCAATATTTTCTAGCTCACTAACAGAATAACTCATACTATTCCTCCCTATTTATTTTTTAACGCAAGCTTAATAATCTCTTCAACTTGCATATCTTCCTTAAACACTGAATTAACCATACTAACTGCATCTTTATTAGAATAACCTAGTACCTGTAATGCTGCAATTGCCTCTTCAGCATTACTATTATTTGAAAATTGTACATTAGGTACGTCTACGTTATCGCTAATATCTTCTTTCTTCATCTTATCTTTAAGCTCAATTATCATTCTTTGAGCAGTTTTCTTACCAATACCTGAAATCTTAGTAAGACGATTTACATCATCCGTAATAACGGCTAAGCTAAACTCTGCCGGCGCAATATCTGATAAAACTCCAACTGCAAGTTTAGGGCCAATTCCGCTAACAGATATAAGTTGCTCAAAAAGCCTTTTTTCCTCGTTTGAAAAAAAGCCAAATAATGAAATATTATCTTCTCTAACCGCCATATATGTATATAGCTTAACCTCATTATCTATATCTGGCAAAAGTCTATAAGTTGAAAATGGAATTTGGAGACTATAACCCACTCCTCCAACATCAACAACTGCATTCTCATTATTTTTAAACGCTAAATTTCCTTTCAAATAAGCAAACATACTAGCCTCCTTCAATATTTAATAACCACTCGCTCATTGTATCATATTTACAAAATCAACTCAAGAATTCTTTTCTTTAAGTTTTTTTGCAATTTCCGCTGTTATACCTTTAATCTCCAAAAGCTCTTCAATACTTGCTTTTTTTATTGCCTCAATACTACCAAAACGTTTCAAAAGTTCTCTTTTTCTAACTTCTCCTATTCCAGCAATTTCATCCAATTCCGACTTTGAAAGACCTTTGCTCCTTAAATTCTTATGATAAGTTATAGCAAATCTATGCACTTCTTCCTGAATTTCATAGATAAATTTAAAAATCTCTGGATACTTAGCAAGAGGAATATTCTTGCCATTAACCAATAATGCTTTAGTTTGGTGTTTAGAATTTTTAACCATACCAACAACCGGAACACTATATCCCGCATCATCCAAAGCCCTCTCTATAGCCGAAACTTGTCCTGCTCCTCCATCTGCTAAAATCAAATCTGGTAAAATCGAAAAGGCTTCATCTTCGGTTTTTACATTGTTAAGCCTTCTATATACTACTTCATAGGTACATTTCAAGTCATCTTGCCCATCAGTAAACTTTATTTTAAATCGCCTATAAAATGACTTTTTAGGCTTGTTATTAACAAACGTCACCATACCGCCCACAATATCTGAGTTTCCTATATTAGAAATATCATAAGCCTCTATCTTTTCTATTCTGTCTAACCCTATAAGCCTAGCTAATAAGAAAGATGGATTAATAGTTTTATCTTCGGACTTAAAGGTTTCATGAGCATTCTTTTCCGCCATCTCTAAAAGTCTATTTTTTTCTCCTCTTTGAGGGACATTAATAGTAACCTTACTTCCTTTTAAACTCGTAAGCCAAGTCTCAAGTAATTCTTTATCTTCCAAATTATTTCTTATTAGAATACTCCTAGGTATATAAAATCTCTTAATATAAAACTGCTTTATAAATGTCTCAGATATTTCGCTCTCTGTCGCTCCCTCAACGTTTTTAAAGGCATATTTCTCACGCCCTAAAAGTTTTCCGCCTCTAACCGTAAATATTTCAACATTTGCAGTACTTCCAATTAAATTTATTCCTATAACATCAATCTCATCATTGCTTAAAGTATTCATTTTCTGCTTTTCAGATACTTTTTTAATAGCTACTATTTTATCTCTAAGTTCTGCAGCTTGTTCATATTGCATATTTTCAGAAGCTAAGTTCATTTTCTCAGTAAGCTTCTTTATAATATTATCATAGTGCCCATCCAAGAAACTACAAACTTGATCTATCATATCTCTATATTCCTTAACACTAATATCTCCTCTACAAGGAGCCAAACATTTCTTTATATGATAATTTAAACATGGTCTGTTTTCTGAAGATATCTCTTTAAACTCCTTATTACATACTTTAAGTGGGAACAATTCCTTTATAAAATCTAACGTTTCGCGAACTGCATAAACATCTGTATATGGTCCATAATATTTTGAACCATCTTCAACAAAGCTACGCGTTATAAATACACGTGGAAAAGTTTCATTTAAAGTTACCTTTATATAAGGATAGGTTTTATCATCTTTTAGCATAACATTGTATGGCGGTCTATGCTTTTTTATTAAATTGCATTCCAAAACAAGCGCTTCAACTTCATTATCCACGATAATGTACTCAAACCGCTTTATTTTAGAAACCATCTTTTCAATTCTAGGAGATTTTGAGTTTTTTTGAAAATATTGGCTAACTCTATTCTTCAAATTAATAGCTTTCCCAACATATAAAATTTCATCATTTGCCCCATGCATAATATACACGCCAGGCTCTTTGGGAAGCTTTTTTAGTTCACTTTTTATATCAAACATAATAATCACAATAATAATATTAACACATTTTTTAAAAAAATTTTATATTTTTTTGAAAAAACTATTAAGTTATTTATTCATTAAACCGATATACATATAGGATAAGTATTTTTGTAGCTTCAAGGAGGAGGTGCCTTAATATGACAGTAACTTCACCAAGCCTTTACGCAAGTGCACTTAGTTCATTAAAATCAAGTGACCTTGGTATGGGAAAATCAATGGAAAAGCTCTCAAGTGGCCTTAAGATAAATAGTGCCGCTGATGATGCTTCAGGGCTTGCAATAAGTGATAAGATGGGCGCACAAATTACAAGCTTAAAACAAGCAAGTGCAAACGCAAAAGATGCTGTTTCTTTCTTAGAAACCGCTGACGGATATCTATCCCAATCAACAGATATCGTTCAAAAAATGCGTGATCTTGTAATTAAAGCCCAAAATACTGGTGTTTTAACCGAAGAAGAAAATAGCAAAATACGTGATGAATTATCTTCATTAAAATCAGAACTAAATCGACTTGCAAATACCGCCGAATTTAATACTAAAAAAATGCTCGATGGCTCTTTAGCCGAAGAAGGTGCAGTATTCAAAGTAGGCTCAAGTTCTAGTAATAATGATAACATAACTATATATCTTAATGATATGACTACTAAGGGACTCGCTAGTAACGGGAAAGATGATTTATCAATAGATATTTCTAGCGAAGAAGCGATGAATGAAACCCTACAAGGTTTAGACAATGCTCTTCAAAAAATATCAGATCAAAGAGCTTATATAGGTGCTACTGAAAATCGTCTTCAATATACCTTAAACAATTTAGCTACTACTACTGAGAATTTAACAGCAGCTCAATCTAGAATAAAAGATGTTGACATGGCGCAAGAAATTGTAAACTTTACAAAATTCTCTATGCTTAACCAAGTTTCAGTTTCTATGCTATCTCAAGCGAATTCTCAAGCGAGAAATGTATTATCTTTACTTGGTGGATTATAATATAAATACAAACTAAAAAAGCCTTCGAAAGAAGGCTTTTTTGATGCTTATTTTTTATATAGAAGGGATTACATCCATTAACTTAGTTGCTAAGCCAAAATATATAATAACCGTACACATATCAACAATCGTAGTAATAATCGGAGATGCCATCATAGCAGGGTCTAAATGACAAGCCTTTGCCAAAATAGGAAGAGTTGCACCTAATACTTTAGC
>JAEEXS010000073.1 GCA_016287855.1 Clostridia bacterium | reverse complement strand
AGGTTGGGGGTTCGATTCCCTCCGAGTGCACCATTTTTTATTTATTATATCGGGAAGTAGCACAACTTGGCAGTGCGCGTGGTTTGGGACCATGAGGTTGCAGGTTCAAATCCTGTCTTCCCGACCAGTTAGTATTTTACCCTTATTTTATAAGGGTATTTTTTTTTGGGAGAAGATTGGGAGAAGATTTTTCAAAAAAAGTGTTTTCTGAAAAGTCTATATTCTGGACTAAATTTGATGATACTTCATCTATATAACTTGATACTTTTTCTTCCATTTTTGGAAGTAAATGAGTATAAGTACTTAATGTAATACTTGTATCTGAATGACCTAGTCTTTGAGATACCGCTACAATGTTAGTATCACTATTACAAATTAAGTTAGATGCATGTGAATGTCTAAACTGATGATTTGTAATATATTTAACTCCAGCTAGTTTGATTGACTGTTCTTTTATTCGGTTTATAGTAGTTCTATGAAAAACATCAACTCGACCGAAAATAAACCAATTATTATCAATATACCCATATTTCTTTTTTTGTGATTCTTTATAATCACTTAATAGTTTGTTAATATTTTGACCTAAGGCAACATCTCTATAGGAGCTGGCTGTCTTAGGTTCTTTTAATTCTCCATGATGAACTTCAGTTCTTTCATTAAATTCTTTGTTAACAGTTATATAACCATTTTCATAATCTTCCCATTTTAATGCTTGCATTTCTCCAATACGAAGTCCAGTGTAATACATTATAATGAAGAACATTTTATAATCTGGTCTTTCTACACATTCAATAAACTTACAAAACTCTTCATTAGTCCAAATATTTTTACCCCTTTGCCTTTGAGCTATCTTTTCCTCAAATGTCTTATTAAAGGGTTCTATTACATATGTTGGATCTTCATTTATCTTATAATAGACTTTTGCATGGTGAAATACCATTTTTAACACGCTTAGAATGTGATTTTTAGTTTTAGACGATAAATTAGTCTTAGATAAGTAATTTTTAAAATTACGGCAGTCTAATTCAGTTATTTTCTGAACTCTCTTATCTCCAAAGAATTTAATAATATAATTATTAATGATTGCTTTAGTGCTTATATAAGTTGTAATTGTACGATTAAGTTTATAGTCTTCTAAAAAATCATTTGCAAGAGTAGAAATTGATAAATTTGATATTTGGTCTATTTCATTTAGTTGTAGTCTAGATTCATAGTTTTTAGCATCACTCTTTTTTTCAAAACCTCTATAAGTCTTATTTTGATGCTTAACATAATATAAACCTGTTCTACTATCTTTATGAACAGACAACTTTTTACCTCCTCAACCTACTTATTTCATATTCAAGGTTCATTTTATCTTTATAGTAATTTATATCTTTATTAATTACTTTTAGTACTGCTTCTGTAGGAACTTGCATTGAATAAAGTTTTATATCATCATTCATACATAATTCGATTGCTTTCTTTCTAATGATAGATGCTCTGGGTTGACCTATCGAGCATAACATCATTATTTCTTTAATTGTTAATTCCTCTTTAAGTACTAATTCAAATTTTTCTTTCCAAGATATCTCCTTACTCATAAAATTCACCTCGACTTATATCGATAGGTTGATTAATATATATCATAATAGACTTAAAAACACAAATCATCATATTAATCTTCTCCTATACATTCTTTAATTAATTTATCAATTTCTTCTTGTTCTTCTTTAGACATTGGTATAGATTCACATCTTTTACCATTCCACAGCATAACACCATCAGTATCATAAGAAATAATCTCATCATATTTATTAGTTGTTAAACCATTAATTTCAGTAGCATGAATATAGTTTTGTCTATACCCATTTTTATCAACAAAACCTTTAGGTATTCCTTTAACAATAATTTCTATATTTGTTTCTAGTTTATATTTCATATTCTTAGATACTCTTACACTAAAAAAGGATGGGTTATTCTTCATCTTTCCATCCTTATCTTTGTAATACTCATCTTTCCTTATATCGAACCATATAAACTTATTATCAACATTGTCTTTAATACTAGTAATTATTCCATGTACTAATATATAATCTTGTATATCCATAATCCCTCCACAAAAAAAGACCTTATCTTGCAAGATCTTCTATTATATATTTAACTTATTTTATTTAATTTATTTATTTTGTTAGAAATATATTTCCTATTAGTTAGAAGAATAATTCTACTTACTAGGAAATTTATAACTAACATATATTTTTCTTTTATAACTTTTTGGATTCTCAATTCTAATATAATTTAGATCATTTAATTCTTTAATTAGATAAGTTATTTTTCTTGCAGAACATCTAATCATATTTGCATAATAATAATTAGTTGCATATGAATAACCTAACTTTTTAGAATTAGAATTTAAAAATCCAAGTAAAAGAATAGCTCCATAAGATAGAGTTCCTTCAGTTATTAACTTGTTAGGAATGATAATAAATCTTTTCATAAAAATACCTCCTTTTTTAATTTTTTACTAGGGACTAAAAAATGCTTAAAAAATGCCTATTTTTTTTATGAGCATAAGACGTAGCCACCAACTACCCCGTTTTGTCCTTATTTTATAACAAAAAAGGTGGCGGCAAACTTATTTTGCACATGCAAAATTGGTCCCTAACAATGAAAAAAGCCTTATAAAATAAGGCTTTCTTAAGTCCCTGACCCCAAAAATCGGCAAAAATTAGGGACAAAAAACAGATAATTATTTAATTTAATGATTACCTGATTTTACTACATTCTAACATAAAAAGTGTGGATAACAAGGTTTATTTTGTGGAAGTTATGTGTGAATTTTGTGTGAATTATGTTGATGTACAAATAATTTTACAATCAGCAAAAATACTGATTGTAAATATTTAATTATGTGGTATAATTATTATGGTGATAAAATATGGAATGGAATTTTAATAATAAAAGTAAGTATAAAAAAATATTAGATAAAACAAAAGAAGAGAAAAGAGCAGATATTCACTCTTTTCATAGATATTTTGGAAAATTAATACCTGCCATACCAAGAGCATTTATTAAACAATTTACAAATGAAGGAGATGTAGTAGGTGATTTGTTTTCAGGTTCTGGTACTGTTGCTGTAGAATCAAAATTGTTAAATAGAAATTTTATTGGATGTGAAATCAATCCTTTATCCACATTTATTTCAAATGTTAAAACAAGAAGTTATAATATAGAAATTTTAACAAGTTTTAATAAAGAAATTGAATTAAAACTATATGATGAAGAGTATATTAAAACCTTAAAAAAAGGAAAAGTACCTTTTTGTGTAAATTTAGAACATTGGTTTAGAAAAGAAGTAATAAATGATTTATTAATTATTAGAGCTACTACTAATGATGTCGTACTATCTTCAAAATTAAAAAAATCAGACAAACAATTATATATTGAGTTTTATGATGCTGTTATATCAAGCATTATTAGAAATGTAAGTAATGCAGATCCAAGACATGTCTTTCCGGGCATAAGTAAAAGAATTAGAGCTTTAGAAGCTGAAGGTAAAATTAATAAAGATGCCAAAAAAAGTTTTATAAATGCGATAAAAAAGAGAACAAAATATTTTAATGATTATCAAAATTTGAATGAAACAAGTATCAAAATAATAAATGGTGATTCAGTAAATGATAAATTTACTAAATATAAAAATACTGTTGATTTATTTGTAACTAATCCACCATATATTTCATCTGTAAGATATATTGAGACAATGAAATTAGAGATGTATTGGTTAGAATATTTAAAAAATCAAACAGAGTATTCGAATTTAGCAAAAATAATGGTTGGTAATGATAAGGTTGCTAAAAAAGATATAGATGATCATCTATTAACACCATATAAAGAAATTAATGAAAAGATTGAGGAATTAAGACAAATAGATTCAAAGAATGCTTACATTGTTGCGAAATATTTTAATGATATGGAAAAAGTAATAAAAAATATGGCTATAATGTTAAAAACCAAGGGTAAAGTTGTAGTTAAAATATCTGAAAGTAAAGTTAAAAAAATTAAAATTGATACAGGTAAGTTTTTAACAATAATTGCTAAAAACAATGGATTTAAACTTGTAGATGTATTTTTGGATGAAATAAACGAAAATAGTAGGTCGTTAACTACAGCAAGAAACACATATAGCGATATTATTCTTAATGACAATATTATTATATGGGAGAAGGATACTAATGAATAATTATAATCAAATAAAGACCATAAGATATATGGGAAATAAGAACAAGTTATTAGATTTTATTATTCCAGAAATAGAAAAAATAACAAAAAGAGGCGACATAATTTGCGATTTGATGTCAGGAACTGGAGCTATTGCCTATGCGTTGAAAGATAAATATACAGTTTATACAAATGATATTCAATATTATAGTTATATTATTACCAAAGCCATAATAGAAAATAATAAAGTTAAAATTAATAAAAAAGATGCTATACAAGATTTAGAAGATAATTACAAAAAGAATTTAAAAGACAAAAAATATAATTTCTTTGAAAATAATTTTACTGATACATATTTTTCTGGTCCACAATGTTGTGAAATAGATTCTATCAGATATGCAATTGATCAAATAAGAGATGAATATAAAAAAGATTTATATTTAACAGCACTAATGTTTTCAATGAGCAGATGTGAATCAACTTCTGGTCATTTTGCACAATTTCTTCCTAAGGATCATAAAAGACTTGTAGAGTTACGAAAGAAAAGTGTTTGGGATGAAATGCTTAATAAGTGTGATGATTTTGATAAGTTAATATTAACTAATTATAAAAACAAGTCATTTAATATGGATTATAAAGAATTATTCAAGCTAGAAGATTTTAAGAAAGTATCTTGCGTTTATATTGATACTCCATATACTGGAGAACAATACTCAAGATTTTATCATGTATTAGAGACTGTAACTAAATATGATAATCCTAAATTAGAGTATAAGGCTAAGTATAGAACAGATAGATTTATGTCTAATTTTTCACTTAGATCTATGGTTAAAAATGAGTTTAAAGAAATGCTTACTTGTTTATCCAATGAGAATAAAAAAGTAGTTTTAAGTTATTCGACTAAAGGATTAGTTCCTGTTGATGAACTGGAATTTATCATCTCAAAAATATTTAAACATTACAAATTGATAGAAAAAGATTATAAACATTCTATGCAAGGAAAAGGAACTATAAGCATAAGTGAAGTGCTATTTGTTGCTTACAACTAAAAAAGACCTAATTGGTCTTTTTTAGTTTATTCTATATCTAATTGCTTATATGACATATTTATCCAATCAACTTCATAAGCTTCTTTTTCTTTAGTAATACTATTAATACATAAATATACTTTAGGAATAAAATTTATATACTCTTTAATATATGGGCTGAATATTTTCTTTATAAGTTCAAAATCAAATGGCTCATCAGCATATAGCCAAGCATCTTTCCAAGCTATACTTTTATAATGGCCATGTAAAATATAATTGTTCCATTTATGTTCTAATTCTAATTTTTGATTTGTGCCATCGTTAAAAGTTATAATAACATCAGCACCACCAGAAGAAGAAACATCTATTGAACAAACTGTCTTATCATATATTTTGAACTCTTTTTTCCATTTTAGAAAATTTTCTAAAAATACGTAAAATTCATCTGTTGAATTGTTAAATGATTCTATTACTCTGTCTTGAATATAATTATCCTTTACTTCGTCCCAGTTGTATAGAAGTCTTTCATCTATATTACCATTTTGATCAGATAATATATTTAGACCTTCTTCCAAAGTATAATGGTTATACACATTTTCTTTTGAATCATAGAATTTGTCCTTAGTTTTATCATAATATATGAACAAAGGAGCATTTTTTAATATATCTTTGGCATCCATAACAAATATTTTATCCCAACTTTTTTCATTTGAAGGAATAACAAATAAAGGATGTATATTATATTGTTTAATTTTAGTACCTGATAAATAATTATACATATTATATTCGATAATATTATCGTTTACAAATGTATTAAATAATATTCTTAAAAAGTATTGATTATTTAATGATTTTACAACTGCTATTTTTTTGAAATTTTCATTATCTCTATATATTCCTAAATCTTCACTATTTTTTAAAAATACTTTTATATGAGCTTGTTCTTCCCTTATTGTTAATCCTCTAGCTTCATTTTCCAATAGTTTTTTTAAATTTTCGTTATAAGTATATGCATAGTATTCATGTGAATCAAGTATTATTTCACCTTTTTTATAAGCATTGAATAATCTATCGTTTTTTCCAACACCATAATAAGTTGTGTACGTATTATTTTTCTTTAAAATTCCTCTAAAAGTTAATAATGTTGAAAAATTTCCTCTTAAACCTCCAAAGTTAGTATCATCAAGAAACTTATATTCATCTTTATCTTTTCTTGTTCTAACTAAGTCTGGTTTCATTTCATTCGCCCATTTTATTAAATCATTTGTATTATAATACATTGAATCCTTTGCATATTTTGAAATTAATAGAGATAAATAAAGAATTTTTGGAATTCTTACAGTATACTTCATGCAATCACCTCAATTTAATTATACCACGTAAAATGACGAATGATACTATAATGGGTTATTTATTGGTTTATAAAATATTTTTTTAATATAAATAAGTGTTTGAAATATTTTAATTCTTATTAATATAGAAATGAGTTTTTTGGGAGAAGATTGGGAGAAGATTTTTCTAAAAAACAATAAATTGGACTAAATCAACAAAAAAAGAACTCCTTGTAAATACAAGGAATTCAACAAAAATCAATTAAACTAGATATGTCCCAGGTCAACCTGTCTTCCCGACCATTTAAAAAATACTAGTCTTATGACTAGTTTTTTTGTTATAATAATTTTTATATGGGGGATATATGGAAAAAGTAGATGTAAGTAAAACAATTGATAAATTTATAGATAAAATGGGTTACTTAAATAATGAACATGTTTTAGGATGTTTCTTTTATGGAAGTTATCTAACTGGTTATAATAATTCTCATTCAGATATAGATTTACATATAATATTTGATAATAATGATCCTGATAGATTATATAGAGGTAATGAATATGTAGATGGTATTAGAATAGAATACTTTGAAAAACCTATTGAGGACATTTATGAATCAGTAGATAATGATTTTGAAAATCAAAGTAATGCATTATTAGCTATTATAGGTAAAGGGAAAATAATATTTGATAAAACAGGAGACCTAAAAAAACTTCAAGATTATACTTTAGATAAATATAGTAAACCTCTTCCAAAGTTAGATTCTGAGACTGCTAAAGAATATGTTTCTATAATAAATAATAGAATGGATAAATTGGCTCAAGCATGTGAAAATAATAGTCTAAATTTTACTAATCAATATCATTTAACTTTAGAAAAAATTAGAAAGTTTTATCATAGATTAAATGGAGTAGCAGCTATATCTACTTCTAAAGTATATAGAGCATACTTAGATAGAGATTATGCTGAATCATTTAATAAAGGTGTACTACCAGATGAAACTTTTATAGGAATGTATTTAGATGCTGTTCAAGATAATACTTCTTCTATAGAAGATAGATATAATAAAATAAATGAATTATGGAAATATGTTAAAAGAAGTGTGAAACTAGATGAGAGTAGTTATAGGATTCTAATTAAATCTAGAAATAAAATGCCTAAACCAAATATAAGTGATTAAGAAGATTTTATCTTCTTTTTTTATGGTATAATCATATATAGAGGTAATAAAAAAAATGAATGAATATATGAAAGTTGCAAAAGAATTATCAAAAGATAATTTAAATACAAATGCAGGTGGACCTTTTGGTGCTTGTATAGTTAAAGATGGAGTAATAATAGGAAGAGGGTCTAATCAGGTATTAAAAAGTAATGATCCTACAGCTCATGGAGAAATAGTAGCTATAAGAGATGCATCTAAAAATATTAATTCTTATGATTTATCAGGATGCATTTTATATACATCTTGTTATCCATGTCCTATGTGTTTATCTGCAATTATATGGTCTAATATTAAAAAGGTATATTATGGAAATACTGCTAAAGATGCTAGTGATATAGGATTTAGAGATGAACTTATATATGAATATATTAAAGGTAATAATTTAGATTTATTAGATTTAGAAGAAATTGATAGAGATGAAACTATAAAAGTTTTTGAAGAATATAAAAATAAAAAAGATAAGGAAATATATTAAGGAGATATTATGATAGAGATTAAAAATGTAACTAAAAAATATGGTAAAAAAGTAGCATTAAATAATGTATCTTTTAATGTAGAAGATGGTTCTATATTTGCCTTTATAGGACATAATGGAGCAGGTAAAACTACTCTTATTAAATCTATAGTAGGTATACATGATTTTGATGAAGGAGATATATTAATTAATGGGAAATCTATAAAAGATGATCCAATAGAATGTAAAAAAGAAATGGCTTTTGTACCAGATAATCCTGAATTATATGAAAATATGAAAGCAATAGATTTTATTAATTTTATATGTGATATGTATGAAATAGATTTAAATACTAGAGAAAAGAATATAGAAAAGTATGCAAAACTAT
>JAEEXS010000002.1 GCA_016287855.1 Clostridia bacterium | reverse complement strand
AAGGTTAAATCTATAGAAAAAATAAAGCTAAATAATAATAATTTAAAGAGGCATTATTTCGGTGGAAGAGTAATAATAAGGATTATGACAAATAAAGAACGAAATTTTAAAGTAAAAAAGATTGTTTTAATAGATAGTGCTGGAATTAAAGCTAAAATAAGTAGAAAAAATAAGATAAAACAAAAATGGTTTAAGTTTTGCAAAAAAGTAGTTAGTAACAAGCTTTCTCAAAAAATATTTCCAAATGCACTAGAAAAATTAAAAAATAAATCGGGCTCTTTAGACTATAGGATGGCAAGCCCTCTCATGAAACAGGTTTTAGTTAAAACAGTAAATGAAGATTTAACAGATATGCTACCGAATATTGATGTACCTACTTTACTGATTTGGGGAGAAAGAGATACAGCGACTCCTTTAAGCGACGCCAAAATTATGGAGGAAAAGATACCTGATGCAGGGCTAGTTGTATTAAAAAATGCTGGGCATTACTCCTTTTTAGAGGATTATTTTACATTTTGCGCAGTTATAGATTCATTCCTAGGAGGCAAGTAAATGGTTATTATAAAAAGCTTACTTTTTTCTATGTTTTTTATAAATCTAAATCTTACGATGTTTTTCTATTTACATATGTATCAATTAAACTCTTATCAGGCGTTATCTCATTTTAATTGGATAAAGAGTAAATGGAAGAAAGATATTCTTTTAAGAAATATATGGCTTGTTTTCCCTATAATCTTAAGTTTTATTAATAACTTTGTAGTTTTAGCCGTAGGAACGGGAATAAGCTATATAATTATGTTTATTGTTAATAGAAAAAGAAAATATAAAAAGCCACTAGTATATACTAATAGACTCACTAGACTTTTAGGCACTATGGGAGTTATAAACTTAATCGTAACATTCCTTGCTATGATGTATTTAACCTTATGGCAGATATGTATTGTTCTTGCAATTTGGACGTTTTTATTACCGTTTTTAGTGATGCTTGCAAATATAATAAATTCACCTATTGAAAAGCATGTAAATAATAAGTTTATAAAAGAGGCAAAAAATATATTAAAGCAAATGCCCAATCTTACTATAATTGGAATTACAGGTAGCTATGGAAAAACCAGTACAAAGTACTTCTTAAATAGACTTCTTTCGTTAAAGTATAACGTAGTGATGACGCCAGGCAATTTTAATACTACTTTGGGCGTGGTTCGTACTATTCGAGAAAACCTTAATGCTACCCATGAAATATTTTTGTGCGAAATGGGTGCAAGGCATGTTGGAGATATAAAAGAAATTTGTGATTTAGTTCATCCTAAATATGGTATAATATCTTCGATAGGACCGCAGCATTTAGAAACGTTTTTCAATATTGAAAATGTTATTAATACTAAGTTTGAGTTAGCAGATTCTATTCCTGAAGATGGAAAAGTATTTTTAAACTATGGAAATGAGTATATAAAGAATAAAGAATGCAATAAAAATGTGGTAAGTTATGGGGTAGAGGTTAATGGCGTTTCGTATAAGGCTGAGAATGTTGAAGTTAACTCAAAAGGATCTAGTTTTACGGTGGTAAGTAGTAAAGGGGAAAAACAGGAATTTAAGACTAAACTCATTGGACGACATAATGTTGAAAATATCACAGGAGCTATTGCGGTTGCGGTAGAGCTTGGCGTGCCGATGGAGGAGCTAGTCTATGCGGTTAAACGATTAGAAGCAGTACCTCATCGTTTAGAGCTTGTAAGAGGAAGTAATAGTACTATAATTGATGATGCATATAACTCAAACCCAGTAGGAGCGAAAATTGCGTTAGATACATTAAATTGTTTTGATGGAGCTAAAATTATAATAACTCCTGGTATGGTTGAGCTAGGTGCAAAGCAAGATGAGTTAAATAAAGAATTTGGGAAAAATATAGCAAAAGTTTGCGATTATATTGTACTTGTTGGAAAAGAGCAAGCAAAACCGATTTATGAAGGAATAAATGATGAAAAATTTAATAAAGATAGATTGTTTATAGCTAATTCTTTTAGAGAAGGTATGGATTGGATAAATAAGATAAATTGCGAAAAGGAAAAGTTTATCTTAATAGAGAATGATTTACCAGACAATTATTAGAATATATTTTTTAGGAGGGATTATTATGAAAATCAAAGTTGGCGTATTGTTTGGAGGTAGAAGCGTAGAACATGAAATCTCAATAATTAGTGCAGTTCAAGCTATGGCGGCGTTTGATAAAGAAAAATATGATGTTGTGCCTATCTATATTTCCAAGGACGATAAGTTTTATACTGGGGAAATCCTAAAAAATATAGAGGAGTATAGGGATATCCCTAATATTATAAAGAAGAGCCAAAGAGTAATATTGCAAAATGACGAGGGTAAAGTAAAATTATATTTGCATCCTATGAAATTATTTAAAAAAGAAGTAGATTATATTGATGTGGCCTTCCCTGTAGTACATGGAACTAATGTTGAAGATGGTTGTCTTGCAGGATTTTTACATATGTTAGATATTCCATATTGCGAATGCGATGTATTATCTTCAGCAGTTGGCATGGATAAATTTGCGCAAAAAGCTATATTAAAAGAATATGGCATACCTGTTTTACCAGCTAAATGCTTTGATATGAAGAAATATAATAAAAATCAAAAGACTATTTTAGAAGACATTGAAAAAGACATTGAATATCCTATGATTGTTAAACCAATTAATTTAGGCTCGAGCGTTGGAATTAGGAAAGTTAAGAATAGAGAAGAATTAGAAGATGCAATAGACTATGGCTTTGAATTTTCACTTAGAGTTTTGGTAGAACATGCAGTAGAACCTCTTCGTGAAATAAATTGTTCAGTTTTGGGAGATTATGAGTATGCAAAGCCTTCGGAGTGTGAAGAGCCAATAAATGCAGATGAAATACTTAGTTATCAAGACAAGTATTTATCTGGTGGAAAGTCGGGCAAGGATGGAAAAACAGGTTCAAAGGGTATGAGTAGTACAAAGAGAAAACTACCGGCAGACATTCCTCAAGATACAAAAGAGAAAATTCAAGAATATGCAGTTGATGCGTTTAAGGCATTGGGTTGCAATGGCGTCGTAAGAATTGACTTTTTGTTAAATGATGAAACTAAAGAAATTTGGTTTAATGAAATTAATACTACACCTGGTTCACTTTCATTTTATCTTTGGGAGGCGACTGGGGTTAGTTTCGCAGATTTATTAGATGAGGTCGTAAATCTTGCGTTAAAGAGAAAGAGAGAAGAAGATACAGTTACTTATTCCTTTGATACTAATGTTTTAGCAGGTATAAAACTTGGTGGCAGTAAAGGTAAGGTTTAAAAAATTGCCACTACATTTTAAATGTAGTGGCAATTTTTTTTAAAATGTGTTAGAATATAACCGGTGGTTTTATGAAAGACATAATTTGCTTAGCAATTGAGAGTAGTTGCGATGAAACTGCTGCCGCCGTCGTAAAAAACGGACGCGAAGTTTTATCTAATATAATTTTCTCTCAAATTGATATACATAAAAAATACGGCGGAGTGGTCCCAGAGATTGCATCTCGCCAACATACAGAATGTATAAATATTGTTATAGAAGAAGCATTAAAAGAAGCTAATGTTACGTTTGATGATATAGATATAATAGGTGCAACATATGGACCTGGTTTAATTGGAGCATTACTTGTAGGACTTTCAGCAGCTAAGGGATTGGCGTATGCATTAAAAAAGCCACTTGTACCAGTAAACCATATAAAAGGTCATATCTTTGCTAATTTTATTCAAAACAAAGACTTGGAGCCACCCTTTATTTGTATGGTTGTCTCAGGTGGCCATACTCATTTAGTAAATGTGAAAAGCTATAGCAAATTTGAAATATTGGGGAAAACAATGGATGACGCTATAGGTGAGGCTTTTGATAAAGTAGCAAGAACTGTTGGATTAGGATATCCTGGTGGCCCTCTTGTAGATAAAGCTGCTAAAGACGGAGTAGACAATTGTAATTTTCCTCGTCCTGTTTTTGATAATTTTAATTTTAGTTTTAGTGGAATAAAAACTGCAGTTATAAATTATACAAATAAAAATAAAGAGTTTAAGGTAGAAGACGTTTGTAGAAGTTTTGAAGAGGCTGCAACTGATGTTATAATAACGAATGTTAGACGTGCAGTGGAAAAATATAATGTGGATAAAATTGCTTTAGCTGGTGGAGTTGCGGCTAATAGTATGTTAAGAGAGAAAATGCAAAAATTAGCAAGTGAAGAAAATATAAAATTTTACTGTCCTGATCCTATAATTTGTACAGACAATGCGGCTATGATTGGAGCAGTAGCATATTATGATTATTTAGATGGGAAAGTGGCTGAGTTAGGAATAAATGCGACCGCAAATTTAAGTTTATAATTAAGGTATGGTGATTGTCTATATGGCAAAGTGGGATTTAGAGAAAAATGAAAGGAAATTAAATAGGCAAATGAAGAAGAATAAGAAAGCTAAGGAAAAACGCAAAACAGGTTGTTCCGTAATATCTACTTTCTTGCTTTTTGGTATGTTTGCAGGCCTTGGTGTTGCTATAGCACTTATGATAAAAATTACTACAGATATGCCAACTATTGATTTAGATGATTATACGATAAAAAATATATCTACTATATTTTATGATACCAATGGAAATGAGATAGATACAGCACATGGTGGTGAGAATAGGACATTATCTTCACTTACAGATATCCCGCCGTATTTGGTTAATGCATTTATATCAATAGAAGATGAAAGATTTTTGGAACACAATGGAATAGATTTTAAAAGAACCGCAGGTGCGATTTTTAACTGGGTAAAAACTGGTGGAAATGGTACGTATGGTGGTAGTACAATAACTCAACAATTAGTAAAAAATATGACAGAAGATAAAGCTTCTAAAGGTATGGAAGGTGTATATAGGAAGTTGCGTGAGTGGAGTAGAGCTGTTCTTTTAGAGAGAGAACTTACAAAGGATCAAATAATGGAACTATATCTTAATACGATATGTTTTGGCAATGCAACCTATGGCATTAAAGAGGCAGCAAATTTATATTTTTCAAAGTTGCCTAAAGAACTTACTTTGGCAGAATGTGCTTTGCTTGCCGGAATTACAAACAGACCTTCTTATTACGATCCTTTTACTAATTTAGAGAATGCAAAAACTAGACAAAAGGTAATTTTAAAGAAAATGCTTGAATTAGGAAAAATATCTGATTCTGAATATAAGGCAGCATTAGACGAAGAAATAGTTATAAATAAGGGTGGCAAGACTCAAAATTCTGGACATTCATATTTTGTAGACGCGGTTATAGAGGATGTAATTGCAGACTTAAAAGAAAAGAAGAAAATGACTGACGCTGCGGCATCTAACGCAATATATGGCGGCGGACTCAAGATTTACACTACTATGGACTCGAAAATTCAAAATGCAATTAATGAAATTTATATAACAAAAGAGGATGAAACTTTTTCTGTATTTAAAAATTTGGAAAAACAGCCAGAATCTGCGATGTTAATTTTAGATTATAAAACAGGTCATATTGTAGGAATGGCTGGAGGAAGAGGCCAAAAGACAGGTAAACGTGAGTTTAATAGAGCAACTCAAGCCAAAAGGCAGCCGGGTTCTACTATAAAACCTTTAGCAGTTTATGGACCCGCAATAGAAGCTGGAAAAGTTACAGCATCTACTATTATTTCAGATTCACCTCTTACAGTTAAAATACCTGGAAGTAAGGATTGGTCGCCTTCAAACTGGTATAATTCTTATTATGGAGATGTAACGGTAAGATATGCAATAGAACAGTCTATGAATGTACCTGCAGTTCGTGTTCTTCAGATGATAGGATTACAAACAGCATATAATGCGTTAATTGAAGAGGGAATTACAACCCTTAATAAGAGTACGGATTTAAACTATGCGCCTTTATCATTAGGTGGTCTAACAAATGGAGTTACAGTAAAAGAGTGGACTGCTGCATATGGTATGATTGCAAATGGTGGAACATATATAAAACCTATAACATATACAAAGGTTGAAGATTCTAATGGTACAATAATTCTTCAGAACAAAAAAGAAGAAAGACGAGTATTTAGCACCAGTACAGCATATATACTTACAAATATTATGGTAGGTGTTGTAAATAATGGAACAGCCCGTTCTGCAAGACTTGCTAATAGTGTAGCTGCAGGAAAGACAGGGTCTACTTCCGACACAAAAGATAAGTGGTTTGTAGGTTACACACCATACTATGTTGCTGGTGTTTGGGTAGGTTACGATGACCCAGCTAGAATTTCAGTTGGTGGAGAGTTACCTAAACAAATATTTAAAAAAGTTATGGATATAATTCATAGAGATTTACCAAGTAGAAATTTCTCAGTACCAGGGCAAGTTAAACAGTATGGAATATGTTCTGTTTCAGGGGAACTTGCAACTGATTATTGTGGCGAAAGTGCTAGAAACGAGTGGTTTGAAGTAGGAAAGGAACCAAAAATATATTGCACCGTACATAGTAATCCAAATTGGGATGGATATTATCCGGAGGGAATATAGATGAAACACGAGATAGGTGAAATTATAAAATTAAAAAAGCCACATCCTTGCGGGTCTACTGAATGGGAAGTCTTAAGAGTTGGAGTTGATTATAGGATTAAATGCACTGGCTGTGGACATATACTTCTTATACCGAGAATTAAGTTAGAAAAAATGATAAAAATAAAAAATGGGGACTAAAGTCCTCATTTTTTATTTTAAATTTTTGGAGATTTAATTAATCACATCCACATCCGTTGTTACATCCACAGCCTCCGAATCCGTTATTGTTGCCACAGCAACAAATTAGAACTATAAGGATAAGTATAATCCAAGTACAATTATTACCATTTCCACAACAGTTTCCCATTAACTGTCACCTCCTATGTTTTTCAATATCTGAACCACATGAGTTTTGGTATGTAGCACAGATAATATATAGTATGATTTTGAGGGAAGAGGTGTTACAATAAACAAACTTTAATTTTGATATTTATGAAAATAAGATATAACGTAGTCAAAAATAAAAAAAAATAAAGTAGTTTATGTTTTTTATTAATTAAATAAAAAAAAGTGCCGAAAATAAAAAAGTAGAAGTGTTTTTTAGGAGGAAGATTATGAAAAAGAAAGTATTGGTTATTTTTTCGATTTTTTTAATATTTACGATAGGAGCAATGAATTTTTCTGCAAATGCTAGAATACAATCTCCTGTGACACTAGGAGATACTAATACGCTTATACAAATAGCGCGTCCAACACCGTTAGTTTCGGCAATAGGTGCAGGATCTGGAGGAGCGGCTGCCGCAGCGGCTGCCGCAGGTGCAGGATCTGGAGGAGCACAAATGACACCGGTTTTCCCAACACAAGTAACAGTTAATGACCAAGAGTATAACAAAGAGGATTATGATGTTAATACTTGGATAAGAATTTTAAAAGCTTCGCAACAGGCGACGCCAGTAGTGACACCAGTAATATCAGTAGCACCAACAAATTTGCCACCAGCAATAACGGCAAATCCAAGTACACCGCCAATAACACCAACTGGCCCTCGAGTTATCCCAGCTTTTACGAGAACACCAACAGTAACGCCAGTAATAACTCCATCATGGTATCCAACACCAGTAGTAACTCCATCATGGTATCCAACAGTGACACCAACCAGAACACCGACCCCAATACCAACATGTGCACATAGTGGCGGTACAGCAACTTGTAAAGCTTTAGCAATATGCACGAAGTGTGGAAAAACATATGGTTCACTTGCTAATCATAAATATACGGATACTTGTTCAAAAGTGCACTGTAAAAGACCTATATGTTGTTGGTGTGGCGTGCATCAAACAAGTTGTGGAGGAGATCATATAATCGCTAGTACATGGTCAAGTGATGGAACATATCACTGGAAAGGATGTACTGTTTCGGGTTGTACTCTACAAAATAGCAAAGCAGCTCATTCTGGAGGAACTGCCACATGTACAAAAGGTAAAGTATGTACTACATGTCAAAGAGAATATACTTCTGCATTAGGACATACAGGAGGATCTGCTACATGTAAAGCGAAAGCAGTATGCACAAGATGTAATAAATCATATGGCTCACTTGCAGCTCATAGTTATACAAGTACTTGTTCAAAAGTACATTGTAAAGAGCCTATATGTTGTTGGTGCGGGTTGCACAAAGATGGAACTTGTGGTGGAGGACACAATACAAGTGGGTACTGTAATCATTGCTCTACAACATATTGTACATTGTGTATGAGTACTCATAATTGTACTCATAATTCAAGTGGAAAATGTACAACAGATGTACACTGCGCGGGTGTAACTTGGTGTACAAATTGTGAAAGAATAGGGACATTTACACATGTACATAAAACGTGTAGTAATTTTAGTAGTTCCTTTACAACATGTTCAAAAGCACATTGTACGGCAAAGATATGCCCTAAATGTAACAAACATCAAACAACATGTGGAGGAGATCATGTTTGTACTTGGCAGGGAGCAAAAGCAAAAACAAGTGCAACAGAAAAACATGAAAAGAAATGTACAGTATCTGGTTGTAATTATGTAGAAACATCACATAATCCTAATTGGGGCATGGCAAATACTAGTCATACAGCAACTTGTACGACATGTAATTATTATACATATACTCATACGCCAAGCTGGCAAAAGGTTAATGCCACTTCTCATAAGTGTGTAGGAAATGATAATAAATGTACCGCAACGCATACACCAACATGGGGAGAATATTATAAAATAAGTGAACAGGAACACACAAGAAAATGTACTTTTGGAAATTGTCAAGTAGTAGATGAATCTCATGAATTTGAAGGAGGTACATGGACTTGGAATGATGCAAATACACATATAAAGACATGTCAACATACTGGTTGTGGATTAACTACAACACAGTCTCATTCATTTAAGACAGGAAATGCTGGATATGATAAGAAAACACCAGATGCAACAAATTATACCGAATTATATAAGCATTGGTTAGTATGTAAAACGTGTGACACAACTGTTCCAGCTGCTTTAAAACCACACGGGAATGTAGATGAGGCGCATACCGATGACGGAACAGGAAAATGTTCAAAATGCGGTCAAAGATTATGGAAAATGGTAACAGACAGTGGAGTAGATATAACAGATTATGTTTTAGGAATAAACACTGGCAAATTACCATCTAAAAATAAAGAAAAGATAAAGATAATAGAAGTAAAGACTGGTACAGTACAATATGTTCAAAATATATTAGATGAAAATTCAAACAGAATTAGTGCAGTAAGTAATGAATTTACATTAACGAAAAACGGAACATATAAGTTTACTACTTGTAGAGGTGGTTTGGCAACATTTAGTATAAATCATATAAGTAATGGAGTAGTAATAGAGAGATTAATAAATCCAGTAACATCTACTGATGAGACAGTAACGATTACATTAAGGTCTGCTGAATCAGAAAAAGACTTTGATAAAAAAATATATATATTAGAAGGAAGTACTATGTCAGATTCGGCATTACAAGCTAATGGTACTAATCCTGCAATTTTTTCTAAGGTTATAAGCGAGAATGGAACGTATACTTTCATAGCAAGAGATACAGCTGGAAATACAGAGATAATAAAAATAGTAATAGATAATATAATAAAGGGACGAGCAACAGTAGCGATATCTAATGATGTATTTATAAATGGATATGCATTTGCTGAAATCTTAATAAATCCTAATGAGTCTTGGACAATAAATAAAAATAATATTACTAGTATAATTAATGCACGTGTATATAAAACAGGAAGTTTAACCCCGAAAACATTAAACAGTTCTAATATACGATTAGTAAAAGTAATGGATATGCAAAGAAGAGATATAACTTCTTCAGGACCGACATATGCTGCTGGTGAATATTATCTACAAATAGCGATTGGCGGAAATGTATTTAGTGAAAAGGCTACTTATATAATAGATTTAGAGAACATAAAGTTTGGTGGAAAGACATTAAATGGTCAAAATAGAGTAATAGTAGAAGTTCAAGATTTGAAAGATTTAACTTAATCTTTATGGGAGGCGTACAATGAGAAGGATTGTAAGAAACATTTTTTACGGAATGATATTTATCTTAGCTATATTGATAAATTCATCATTTTCAAATGCAACTACTGCTAATAATCCAGTAATTGTTTCCGGCTTAACCCCAGTAAAGTATACGGGTAGTACGTATACCGCGACAAATCAGACAGATACAAGTTGGTATGATTATGAACGTGGAATTTGGGCTAATGCAAGGACAACAAATGGAGATTTATATGTCTGGATACCGAGGTTTACCTACAAGGTAGCTATAGACAAAAAAAGTGTTAGCATAAAATGGAGTAATGGAAAGATAGATGATACAAGTGATGGTTATATCGTACATCCGGCATTCTACTTTGATGAGTATTTTGGAGGAGACGATTATAACCAAAGTAATGGAACTAGGAGCGATATAACTGGATTTTGGATGAAAAAAGAAGTATCAGCGACTAGTGTAAGTGATATATCTACTTCTTTCGATGAATCATTAAAATTAAAAGAACCAGATAAATACAACTTGCCTCAGTCTGGAACTTATACACATATTGCTAAAGCTAGTGAATGGGGAGCAATGGTGTATCTTGCTTCAGCAAAAGGAAGTTATAATAGTACAACTAGGTATACAACATCAAATTATACGGGTGTGAAGCTAGATGCAAAGCAAGAATATGTTATGGGAATAAAAGGAAACCCTAGTTCTAGTGCTGGAATATTAAAATCGGTTAATAGAAAATATAGAGATAAGTTAAATTCGGCATTAAGTAGTTATCATGGAATGGCGTTAGACGAATTGGATAATAGTGGGTCTATATCAAAGAATAATTATCTGGTAAGAGGTGGAAGTCTAGGCTTATTGGGGTATACTGGAACTAATAGCAAGTCAGATAGCAATAAAGGTTATAGAACAACTATATCTATCTTAACAGATGAACTTACAGATGCGGTTTCATTTTTTGATACGGAAGCAACCGTTATGGAGGGAGATTACCTTATTTTAGGTGTAGATTTTTATGTAAAAGATGGAATAACATGGCATTTCCCTGGAGATAGTGATGATTTGTTTGATAATTTGTCTAATATCGATAACAAAAAATCTGTGGATATAAAATGTGTTTATGAGGGAGATATTTCATGTAGTACCAGCGATTTAAATGCAAAAGCCATAAAATTAATAAAGCCAGACTTAAGTGAGGTGCCTGCTAGTAGTATTAATGCGACTACTAGTTATCCAAGTGGTAAATATACACTAGTTGTAAGAGTTGGTGGCAAAGTATTAAAAGATGATGAAGAAGTAGGAGTATTTGTTGCAACAGACGATATGCAGGCGAAGATTGTTGTAAATGAATTAAACTTGTTAGATTCTTCAAGTAAACCATTTAAAGTTGGAAGTATAGTTACTAATAAGGTAACTTTAAATATTGTAAATGAAGCTGGAACTACGTCTATTTCAAAAGTAGTTATGACAAAAGCGCCAGATAAAAGTGAATATTCTTTGAATGAAGAATTAGATTTGAGTGGTGGAGAAATAGTAGTATATTTGGGAAGATTCGCTACATCTGATCCTATGTCTACATCTTTATTAAGAGCAGAAGATGGGGTGACCAGTGTAGCAAGAACAAACTATTGGGTACAAGATTTATATTATAATGATGTAAAAGTAGAACAAGAAGATAAATATATAATTAATGTAAGTAATGTTGCACAGTTAAATGTTATAGGAAAAGTAAGTGGGATAAGTAATACCAACCATCAATTATTAAGTGGCCCAGGAAGATACACAAGGGGCGATAGTGATGAAACGAAAGTATTACTTACATCTGAATTTTTAGATGGCTATATATTCTCGACTTGGCAAAGTGATTCTAGTAAAGTAAAAGCAAGTGATATTCGTGAGTATAATACGACATTTGTTGTTCCTAGTAAAACGGGAAGCCTAGATAAGGATGAGGTCACATTAACAGCAGTATATATTGCACCTGAATCTTTAACAATTCAGACCCCTAAAAAGGAGTTTATAGTAGGAGAGGACTTTGAATTAGGGAATGATGCAGTATTAAATGCAACATATAAAAATAGTAAGGGCAATACAGTAAATAGACAAATAAGTATGGCAACACCTGGTGTAGAAGTTAGTGTAACTAATAAAACAACAGGCCAAAAATGTGATTTTTCTAATTTACAATTAGGAGATTATACAGTAGCTATACAGTATGCAACAAAAAGCCTAACCTATGATATAGAAGTTGTTAATTTAAAATATAAATTAACTCTTAATGTAAATCATATAGGGTATGGAGAAGTAAGCGGAGTAGTTAAAAATACTAAGAACATTGATATTAAGAACTTAACTACAGAAAATGAAAATGGATATATTTCAGAAAATGTGTCTTTTGGAAATACTGTAAATTTAACAGCTACTCCTAAACCAAATTATATATTTTCTAGGTGGATTGTAGAAGGGGAAGAAAATTTAATTCCAGAAGCAAGTATATCCAATCCAGCAGTTTCATTTGTTATGCCAGAAAAAGATATTGTAGTAACAGGTGAATTTGAAAGAGTATATACAGTTACCTTTAAGGTAAAACAAGGGCAAGAAACATTTGGAACAATAAACGGGACGTTAACACAAACTATAGTAGAAGGAAAGGCAACTGCTCCAGTTGAAGCTGTTCCAAATGAAGGATATGTTTTTGTAAATTGGATAGATCAAAATGGAGAGGTAGTTTCTACGTTACCAGAGTTTACGACTCCGTATGTATTGCAAGATGAAGAATATACTGCAGTATTTGCAAAATCCTGGATAGTAACATTCTATAACGAGGGAGAAGTATTTAAAGTTATAGAAGTAGAAAACGGTGAAAGTGCATATATAGAAGAAGTTCCAATGAAAGAAGACCATATATTTGTAGGATGGGATAAGGATTTAAGCTCTATAAAACAAGACACAGAAACACATGCGGTATTTGTAGGAAGAATACAAATAATTGAGAATGAAACTCCTGCTCCTAATATGGTAGAGGCCCAAATAGTAGGAAATATGATAACAGACGGGACATTACAATATGTAATATCTTCATCTCCAACAAATCCAGATACACCTTATACATTGGATAAAATAGGTGAGTTGGCAATTGGAGATTGGGAAGCAGATACAGGTATTTTTAGAAGTGCAAGTCTAGAAGAGGGAAAAGACGCAAATGCTTTAATAAAAATAGTATCTAGGAATGAAAAGGAAGTTATAAAGTTCAATTATTTTGTGTCTAACGGAGATAAATCACAATTTGGTGTAACAATAAATGGTGCTAAGGTTATAAGCCCTAGTGATGATATAACTTTTGGAGAATGGAACGAATTTGAAAGAGAAGTAGAAGTAAAAGATGGCAAGGTAGAAATTGGTCTAAGTTATAGCCATGGAGAAAATCATTCAGTTAATGATTATGCGGCTATAAAGGATTTAGTTGTATCGCCAAAGTGGACAACTATACCAAACGATTATAATTTATCGGTAATGGCTAAAACACCAGTGAGCTATATACATGTAAAGGGTACAGGTAGTGATAATAATGTCCTATATAGAAAAGTAAGCGGAGCATTTAATGCAGATATTAAGTACGTTGTAAGATATGATGCAAATGGCGGGAAGAATGCACCTGCAAATCAAGAAAAAACACCAGGAGTAGATCTAGTGCTAAGTAATCAAAGACCTGTTAGAGATAATTATGTCTTTATGGGTTGGAATACAGATGTGGATGGATTAGGTGCAAGTTATACGATAAGTGGAACGTATTCAGAAGATGAAGATGTTATTTTATATGCACAATGGGAAAAAGCCGCAATTAACTTTACTTGGGATACTACAGATGATTTAGGAAAAGAACTTACACTTAATGTAACAGAACCTACAGTAGTGGACTGGGGAGATGGAACGACATCTGCTGTAGCAATTTCGGGTGAAGAAGATACAGAATTATCTCATACTTACCAATATGCTGGTACATATAATGTAAAAATATTAGAAAATGTTGTTACATACTTAGGTTGTAGTTCTCAGCAGATTAATGGCTTGGATGTAAGCCACGCAACTAACTTAACTTGGTTAGAGTGTCAGGAAAATAATATAAGTAATTTAAATGTTGAGCAGAATATAAATCTTGAGTATTTAGTATGTCATAAAAATTTATTAAGTAATTTGGATTTGCGTAACAATATAAAATTAGTTATGTTAGATTGTAGTTTTAACAGCTTGAGTACGTTAAATGTAGAGAATAACGTAAATTTGATATATTTGGAAATGTTTAGTAATTGGATATATAGTATTAATTTAGCTAATAATACGGAATTAGAATTCTTGGATTGCGGAAGTAATATGTTAGACTATTTAGATGTAAGTAAAAATACTAAATTAAAAACACTCTGGTGTGATGCAAATACAATATCTGGTTTAGATGTAAGTGCTTGCTTAGGATTGCAGGATCTAGCTTGTACTCAAGAAACACTTAGAGTGTTGGCATTAGATTCAAGGCAGAATATAACAACACTAAATAAACATGATAATACAAAAATAGTAACTATAACTCAAGCAGAAAATGGAAAGATATCATATAACAGTGGTTATAAGTTTAATATAACTCCAAAGTTAGGTTATGGAGTATCAACATTAACAGCAGGAGGAGTATCGCAAACGCCAACAACATTGTATGACTTTGAAACGTTATCTAACAATACTACACTTACAGCGACATTTGTGCAATTCGCTGATGTAGCTGTTGGAAGCTATATAGACTATCAAGGCGGAGATTATAATGGCAAATGGGTAGTATTAAGAAATGAAACCGGAAAAAATGTAGAGATAATAAGTAAGGAAAACGTAGCAGATTTAACTTTAAGTGGTGCAGACGGATATGCAAATGCAGTAAAATTACTAAATGATAAATCAAAACAGTATATAAATCCTATTTACGCAGTGAGCGGAAGAAGTGTAGGTGCAACGAGTAAGAGTATAGAGCAAATAGATAGGAATATTTATCCAGTAGCTTTTTATAGGGAAATAGTAAAACGGATATTACCATATCATGATGATTATGGCGCAGCAGATAGGAACCTTATAATGAATAATGCAGCTTTACAACAGACTGTAGGGGACGTATGGCTTGCATCACGTTATTTAGATCCTAGTGATGAAACTAATTATAGCTTTAATGTAAGATGTGTTGGGCCAAATGGCACTATAGTTAATAGAGCGTCTACTCAGGAGCTATTTCTCCCAAAAGCAGATGGAACGTCTGAATCGTATACATTTTCCAAGGGCGTACGTCCAATAATAACTTTAAGACAAGACATTAGAATAACTGGTGGCGCTGGTACAGAACTTGAACCATATACAATAGGGTTTTAAAACAAAATATTGAAAAAATCGCTCTTTTTTGATAATATAATTGTCAGAAAAGAGTGATTTTTTATGCAAAAAATACAATTAGATATATCTTGGGAAATAGATGAAGATAATGAGATCGAAAAGAAAATACTAGAAACAGTAAAGGCTAGCTTAGAGGTAGAAGACGTAAAGTGCAATATAAACCTAAGTTTAGTCGTAACAGACAATAAAAATATTCAAGAGATAAATAAAGCACAACGAAATATAGATAATCCTACTGATGTGTTGTCTTTCCCAGGCTATGAAAAAGAAGAATGGATTGAGCTAAAAAATAAAGAAGATGAATTAATATATATAGGAGATATTGTAGTTTCTAAAGAGAAAATAATAGAACAAGCTAAAGAATACAATACTGGATTTGAAAGAGAGTTTTGTTACTTAATTGCTCACGGAATGCTCCATCTTATGGGTTATGATCATATGCAAGATGAGGATAAAAAAGTAATGCGTGAAAAAGAAGAAGAAATTATGAAAAAATTAAATTTAGGGAGAAATTAATGTTAAGAAAAGGGCAAAAAGAGTTAGTTGAAACGTATAGAAAAGGGTATTGTGGAGTGCCGGCGATCCCTGGTGGGGGAAAGACCTATGCACTTACTCAGTGGGCTGTAGAAGTTTTGGTTTCTGGGGCTAATTTGCCTGGGAAAATTTTAATTGTTACGTATATGAATTCGGCAGCAAATAACTTCAAGCAGAGAATAGGCTTAGAACTTGAAAATAGAGGTATTACTTCTAGAGATTATTTCGTTTCTACAATTCATAGCCTGTGCTTACAAATTATTAAAGAAAAGCCTGATTTAGTTGGGATAAATTCGGAAGTAAATGTAATTGAGACGTTTCAAAAAGATGCTATTATAAAAGATGTGGTTGAAGCATGGAAAAGGGATGAAGACCATAAACAACTATATATGTACTATCTAGATGATATTAGTTTAAAGAAAAATGGTTATGATAAAATCTCTAAAAAATGGGACGATAGTTTTTCTAAGCTTATGGGAACTGCTATTTCTAATTTTAAGACTAATGAGATTTCTCCTAAAGAGGCGATAAAAAGAGTTAAAAAATTGCCTGATGTTTCTCTTTTAAAAGTTGCAGCAAGTATTTACTTAGAATATGATAAACGCTTAAAAAGACGTGGATTTATAGATTTTGAGGATATGCTATCAAAATCTAAATACATACTTACTCATGATAGTGCTATCTTAAAAAAATATAAGAAAAAATATACGTTTGTTTGTGAAGATGAAGCTCAAGACTCTAATAAATTACAAACAGAAATTTTAAGCCTTATTGCTGGGAAAGACGGGAATTTCTTAAGAGTAGGGGATAGCAACCAAGCTATAACTGCGACTTTCGCGAATAGCGATATGAGGCTTTTTAAGGATTTTTGTAGTGGCAAAAATGTTAAGATCTTTAATATTACGCAATCTAGTAGAAGCAGCAAACAGGTAATAGATACTGCGAATAGATTCGTAAAGTATGTAAGAGAAAGTCATCCAACCGAAGAATGCCGAGAAAGTTTACTCCCTCAATATATAGAGATGGTAGGAGAAGATGATGCTTTCCCCAATCCCATAGTTGATGGAGATGCTATATTTTATGCAAAGTTTACTAGCAAATCGAATGAAAATGAAGCAATAGTAGATAAATGTGAGAAACTTTTAGAAGAATATCCAGAGAAAACAACAGCAGTATTACTTCCAAGTGCATATAAAGTTGGCGAAGTTATAAAATTGCTTGATGCTAGGAAAATACCATATGAGTATTTAGATAATTCTTCTCCTGAAAGGAATTTGACTTTATTAAAGCTAGGCAGAATTATTGATTTTATTTCGGCACCTGAAAATAATGAGAAATTAATAGAAGTTGTAAAAATATTTATAGATGAAGAAACGCCTTTTAGGGAAGAACTACTTGAACATTTAAAATATATAAACACGGAAGAGTTTTTTTACCCTATATCTGGTCGAGTAGATGAAAGTGGAATATCTAATGATATTAAAGAAAGCATAAGTTACAAAATATTTTTAGCTTTAGTGGAGAAGCTTAAAGACTTTTTAGATTTTCCTTTTACTGTGCCTGAAAAGTTGGTTTTATATATTGCTGAGAAATTAGATTTTTCACGAGAAGAAATTGCAATTGCCCAAAAGGTGGCATCAGGGATTAAGTTTTTAATGGAGGAAAATGCAAGGTACAAACTAAGTGATTTAGCTTTTGAGCTTTTAAAAACTAAAAATTCATTTAATTATTTTGCTAATTTAGTTTGGGAACTAAAAGGATATGAGGCTAAAAAGGGAGTTATAACTATTGCAACATACCATAAGTCTAAAGGTTTAGAGTGGGATAATGTAATGCTTGGAGATTTAAATTCCGAAGATTTTCCGACATCTCTAAAAGGAAAGTTTAAAGATGATATAGATTATTTAAAATCTGAATGTAAAAATCCGTCAGCTATGATGAAGAAAGATTTAGCGATTATTTTAGGAGAAGATACTAATTGCGATTTTGAAAAAGAAGCTAAGATAGAGGTTATTTCCGAGAGAGCAAGACTGTTATACGTTGGTATAACAAGAGCTAAAGAAAGACTCTTTATTTCCGGCACAGATAGTGGAAGAACTAAAATTTCAGAATATTTCAATGTTTTGTCTAAAAAGTAGTATAGGTGGTGAGAAAAGTGGATCTAAAAGATAAAAAGTATTTCTATTTTACGCAAAATTCATTAAATACTTTTAAGAATTGCCCTTTTAAGTTTAAGAAAAAGTATATAGATAATATAAAATGGGAAGACGAAAGTAATTATAATTTAGAGGAGCATGCTGCGTTTGGTACAGACTTTCATAAAATCGCTGAAAGATATTTTATGGGAATTCCTGTTTTTGAGGATAGTTTTAAGGAGAACATAGGGCTATACAATGCTTTTTGTAATTTACGAGAATATTTTCCTATAAATAAAAAATTTAAATATTATCCTGAATATACGATAAGATATTCAGATGGCAATGTTCGAATAGAAGCAAATATTGATTTAATAATTGAAAAAGATGATAAACTAGAAATTTGGGATTGGAAGACAAATGCCAAAACTGACAGCAAAAAATATGCAGATTCACTTCAAACAGAAATTTATATGTATGTACTTAAAAAATGTTCAAAATCTATATTTGGTAAAGAATATAGTGATATAAAAATGGTTTATTTTAGTCCCGAAAGGAAAGAAGAAATTGCGAGTATTACATATTCTGACGAAAAATATAAAAAAGATGAAAAAAGTATAACGAATTTGATTAAAAAAGTGTATAATTTTAAATGGGAAAAGTTTGATAGAAAATCATATCTTAAACATTGCAAATTTTGCGAATTTAGACTGTTTTGTGAAAGTATGAATATCGAAGATACCCACTATGAGTTTGGAGATTTAGATTGGGATAGTATAGAAGAATTTTATTAAATCACTGAAAGGATTGATAATAGATATGTACACAAGAAAATTAAGATGTATGGATGCATTAAAAGAGCTTAATATACCTAAGGAGGACTGCGTTATATATGGGAGTGCCCCTATGGTATTACGCGGTTTAAAAGAAAAAAACAATGATTTAGACGTTTTAGTAAAGGATAGTTTGTGGGAAAAATTAAGCGTTAAGTATCCTAATAATATAAATGGGGATTATATAGATATAAACGGAGTTAGTTTCACTCATACGGATATGAATTTTTTAGGGTCAGTAGATGATGCAATTAGAAATTCAGATGTTATTGATGGGTATCATATTTTAACTTTGGCGGAAACTAAACGTTGGAAAGAAAAAGTTGGTAGTGAAAAACATTTAAAAGACGCAAAAGCCATAGAAGAATATTTGAATAAATTGGAGAAAAGGTTTTAATTTTTAGGGGGAAATATGGATAGATTAATAAGAGGTTTCGCATTTGATGGACAAGTAAGATTAATAGGAATAGAATCAACAGATTTAGTACAAGTTGCACTTAATACTCATAAGTTATCTCCGGTAGGTACTGCAGCACTTGGTAAATTACTTACTGCAGGAGCTATTATGGGTAGTATGTTAAAAGATGATGAAGATAGGCTTACTCTTATTGTAAAAGGTGATGGACCACTTGGAAATATTGTGGTATGTGCTAATAGTAAAGCGATAGTAAAGGGCTATGTTCAAAACCCTATGGTTGACGTACCTTTAAGTGAGGATGGTACGCTAGATATAGGAACAGCTGTAGGAAGAAATGGAGTTCTTACTGTTACAAAGGATATTGGCTTAAAAGAACCTCAAACTGGTAGTGTTGAGTTAAAGACGGGAACTATATCTGATGAACTTACTGATTATTTTTTAATTTCAGAGCAAATTCCGTCTGTTATACAGCTTTCAGTTTCCGTGAAAAAAGATGCTACTGTGAGTAAGGCTTGCGGATACTTACTTCAACTTATGCCTGGAACAGATCCCGCAATTATAGATATGATTGTTGGTAGAATAAGCAATATAAGACCTATATGTGAGTTATTAAAAGAAGGTTTTTCTATTGAAGATATACTAAAATCAATTTCTGGAGATGAAAAAATTACTGTTTTAGAAGAAATTCAACCTGAATTTTTATGCGATTGCTCTAGAGAAAGAATGGAAAGGGCAATAAGCTCAATCCCAGCTGAAGAGAGAAAAAGAATGATAGAAGAAGATGGGTTTATAGAAATTACTTGTAGTTTTTGTGGTAAATCAGAAAAATTTACTTTTTAAAGGGAGGAATCAATAATGAAACAGATGATTGAGATTTTGAAAAAACAGCTTGAAATTTATAAGGAAATACTTAAGATTTCAGAGGATAAAACCGATATTATTGTGAAGGATAAAGTAGAAGAATTGAAACCTATGGTGGAAAGAGAAGAGACTTTAGTAGAAGGATATATTGCTTTAGAAAAAGAAAGAATTGGGATAATAAAAGCATTTGCAGATTCTAAAGGAATAAGTAAATTATTAAGAATTGATGATTTATGCGAATATTTCCCAGATGATGCTGATGAAATGAAAAGCCTTAAAGAAGAAATATTGGATGTAACAAGAAAAATAAAGATAAAAAACGCTACAAACCAAGAACTTGTTAAAAATTCTTTAGAATTTCTTAATTTCTCAATTGGCTTGATAGCTGGTACTAATAGAGGTACTGGTACTTACGGAAAAGAAGGCAATTCTCTTGATAGTGAAGCAAGAAACTTTTTTGATTTGTCTTTATAAGATATTTATAGGATGTTAAAGTCACATAGGTTGTTGAATTTATTGGAGTTATAAAAACAAGGTCGTTAAAAATGAGGTGAAGTAGATGATAGCATTTAGTAGAGCTATTACAGGTTTGAGAATAGCAGAGCAGAATTTATACGTTACTAGTAATAACCTTTCTAATGTAGAAACAGAAGGGTATCATAGGCAACGTCTAAATCAATATGATTTTGGAACCACTAAAATTGGAAATTTAAATATAGGGCTTGGAGTAGATGCTGATTCTATTCGTCAAGCAAGATTGGATTTTTTAGAAAATAACTATAGGAACGAGTTGGCTTCCTATGGTAGAAATAAATATGAAGATAAAGTTTATACTAGCTTACAATCAATAATAGGGGATGACGGTAGTTATCTCCAAGATAGTATGCACGATTTGTGGGAAGCTTTTAATGAATTAGCGAAAGAATATACTACTACTATTGCTGGTGGATATTTAAGAGAGAATGCAGTTTCATTAATTGCTGAATTTGATGGTATTAATGATCAGCTAAATAAAATGCAAAATGAATTAAACACAGAAGTAATTAATACTGTTAGAAAAATAAATGATTATGCAAGCCAAATTGCGGCTTTAAACGATAAGATTACTAGATCAGAGGCAGACGGCTCTACAGCTTGTGAATTAAGGGACAGTAGAGATAGTGTAATTGCTTCTCTTAGTGAACTTGTTGATGTTGTGGTTGAAAATTCTACTAATACTACTGTAGATATAAGGACTCCTAGTGGATATCTAGTTGTAAGAACCCATTCAAATAGGCTTACCACAGATACCATTACTCCTGGGAGTATTTTTTGCTCTCCTATTTGGGAAGGCTCAGGGCAAGAATTTGTAGTTACTGACGGAGAGCTAAAGGGAATTTTAGAGATGCGCGGAGGAGATGTTATTGGAAATCTAGAGCATTCTTCCAATGGCGCACCTAAAGAAAAAATGGATATTGTAGTTAGTATAGATGCAGATATGGACGAAAAAACAACACTTAATATGGTAAATAATTTATTTAACTTGTTTGATACTTTAGATAGACAAGATGTAAATTATAAGCTGTATTTAACCAACGGAGAAGAAATTGCCGTAGATGACTTAATGAAGTTTAAGGATTATTTGATGGCTGAAATAGTAAAGAAGGAAGTAACAAACTCACCTGCTACTAAGATGACAGAATTGATTGATGAGATGAGTGAGAAATACGGAAAAGATTCAGAAGTAGTAGAGTGCTTATGGGAGTATATAGATAATACTTTAGATTTTGATTCATTTGCAGACGAATTATATAACAACACAGATGATCAAGAATTACAAGATGTTTTTTATAATAGAACTTGTGAAGATAGCGTGAGCGCTTTTTGTAAGTATGCTTTTGCTATGGAAGATTTGGATGTTACTAATATTTACAATTTCTTAAATGGGGAAACCCCTTTTAGTGCTAATACTGCATTTGATAAAGACAATATAAATGCGTTCTTAGATACGAAATTTGATACTTCTAATGTACCAGCAGATATTGTTGCTGCTAATAAGGAAAATCCATTATGGAATGTTTCTCATGTTCAAACGATTGACTTTAGAGATGATAGTAATCCATATTTATTAGTGCTTACAGATGAAGGAATAAGAAGCGATATTGATGATGTCGCAGCAATATTAAACGCAGCAGATATGCATGTAATTGCTATAACAGATGATGATTCTGAAGATGATTGGAAGAAGCTTGTTGAAGAAACTGATGGTAGTGTATTAAATTTATCTGGTTTTGAAACAGCAGAAACCGCTGATCAACTCGGGTTGGCTGTATCAAGAGCATTTAACTCAAGATTAATGGGCGTACAACAAGAAAACGGAATAGCATTCTTTAGATCTGGACTTAACTCTATAATAAATGCATTAACTAGAGAAATAAACGGTATTATGAGACAGGGAATAAATGCTAAAGGTATTCGCCATGGAGATACATATATTGATCCTGAAACTGGTGAAGAAAAAGAGTATAATTTAGATTTGTTTGTAAAAATAGATAATAAGTTACCGCTTCAAATGGGAAATATTCAAATTAACCCATTGTATGAGGATGTGCTAAATATGCCGTTATCTTTAAGTGGAGATACTGGAGATTTTAGAATAGGTAACATGCTAGTTGATTTAACGGCTGCAGATGTATTTAGTAATAATAAAGGATATGCTACTTTTGATGAACATTACGCAGATTTTATTTTGAATTTTGGTCAAGCGGCTAATAAAGCTTTAACTGGGTACGAAATTCAAGAAACAGTTTTAAACACTGCAAAAGATAGGATTTTGCAGGTAAGTGGAGTTTCTATGGATGAAGAATTAAGCAATATGGTTAAATTCCAATATAGTTATACAGCATCTTCTAAGATGATAAGAGTTATTGATGAAATGCTTCAAACAATACTTAGGATGTAAGGAGTGAAAATGTATGGTAACAGGTGCATTTACGGGTTTAAATTTATCGTTAAGAGCTTTGTATTCTAGTAGAAGGGCCCTTAATATAACAAGTGAAAACGTAGCAAATGCTAATACAAAAGGCTATACTAGGAGAGTCGCAGATTTTAGAATATTTGGAGAAAATGCTGCTGGTACATCAGAGCCTGTTTTTGGCTTGGGCGCTGACTGTGTTTCAGCAACAAGGATGAGAGATAATTATTTAGATACTAAGATATGGAATCAAAGTTCTATTTCTAGTGGTTGGTCAACTAAAAATGATTACTATGTCCAAATTGAAAAGATCTTAAACGAATCATCAATATCTGATTTGTCAGGGGTATTAAATGACTTTTATTCTGCGTGGGATCAATATGCTAATAACCCTAGTAATTCTACTTATGGTTATTTAGTTCAAAATAAAGGTCTTCAACTTACAACTTATTTTAATGAAACAGCTACTCAACTTGAGGAGCTTCAAGTTGAATTAAATAATGATGTTAAGACAAAAGTAGATGAAATAAACGATCTGTCCGAAAGATTGGCAAGTTTAAATGCACAAATATATAATTGCGAGGTATTGGGCGGAGATGCTAGTACTTTAAGAGATGAAAGAACATTATTAGTTAATAGATTATCAGAGTTAGGGGATGTTGAGTACATCGAGCAAGATTATGGAAAACTTGTAAATGGTAATGTAGAAAGAAAAGTTACTATTAAATTTGGTGGTAATCCAATAGTTGTACATGATAAAGATTATAAATTAGAGTTGAAAAAAAGAATTGGAAAAAACAATGTAGAAGATATAGAAGGTTTATATGACGTAACTTGGGCAAACGATATACCTTTATATTTAAAATCTGGAGAATTAAAATCCACAATAGAAATAAGAGACGGTAAAGGTGAAGATCAATCTGATTGGGTAAAAGGAGTTCCATATTATATAAAACAATTAAATGATGTTGCAAGAAGTTTTGCACTTGGATTTAACGAGGGAATTGTAAATGGCGTAAGAATAGGCCAGGGGCATGCTGGAGGCCTTACATTTAATTCTGCAGAAGATGCAACGGAGGGGGAAGGAATAAGATTTTTCTCAATAGATAAGCTTTCTTCTGAAGAACTTATTAATGTTGCGGTCACAGATGCCGATATAATAAGTGAGTACTCTTATATGAATGCAAAAAACATTTCACTTTCAACAGAAGTATTAGATGATATAAAGAATTTATTCAAAAGTTATACGGATGTTACAAATAACAACGATACTGAAGGAATAAATTCTGTACTTGCGTTTAAAGACAGAGAAGATTTCTTTGGCTCATACAATCTAGAAGATTGTATCTCTGGTATAGTAACTACACTTGGTGTTGATGCGGAAATTGCTCAAAATTTATATAAGTCTCATGATTCTATAATGACTCAATATGAGAATCAAAGAGATTCGTATTCATCAGTTAACTTAGATGAAGAGGGTACAAACTTAATTAGATATCAAGAGTTATACAACGCTGCGGCAAAAATGATGTCTGTATTTTCGGAGTTATATGAGACGCTGGTTAGTATAATTTAAGTAGGAGGTGTTTTGAGTGAGAATAACCAATAGTATGACAATAAACAATTTCTTAAGAAATGTTGCACATGTATCCACAGATATAAATAAATATCAAAATCAAATTGCTACTGGTAAATTATATCAATATGCGTCAGAAGCACCTGTTGCAGCTGCTCAGTCTATTAGATATAAAGCAAGAATCGCTCAGCTTGAACAAAATAAGAGTAATATAGAAGATGCAAATGAAATGCTTAAAGTAGCAGATACTGCATTAGATAGTTATGATCAAATATTGATGAGAATAACTGAGCTTTCAACTCAAGCAGCTAATGTTGGAACACTAGGAAAAGAAGAGAGAGATGCTATAAAGATTGAGGTTGAACAACTTAAAAAAGAAATTATAAGTTTAGCAAATACTCAATACAATGGAAGATATATTTTCTCTGGTTTTAAAACAAATACTCCTTTAATGAATGAGGACGGTACATATAATGCAAATGTTGTTACAACTGGAGAGAATAAAGAAGCTATAAATTACAGTATAGGTTTTGGAAGCAAGCTTCAAGTAAACGTACTTGGACCTGATGTTTTTGGTGAAGCTAGTGAAGAGGGTGGAAAAAGCGGTATAATTGGAAATATAGATGCGCTTATTCAAGGCATAGATAATGCAGATTCGGATGCTATGAGAGATGCAAGTAAGTTAATATTCCAAAATCTTCAAATTAGCGTAGATGCTAGAGCTGATGTTGGTGCACGTATGAATAGATTGGAACTCACAAAAAATAGAGTAGAAAGTAACACGATAAACTTAGAAGAGGCATTAAGCCTAAATGATGATGCAGAATATGCTGAAACTATTACAAGATGGACGAGTGCAAGAACTGTTTATCAAGCTGCACTTCAAACTGGTGCAAAGTCGTTACAAATTTCGTTATTACATTATTTATAAAAATAAAAACGCCCCCATATGGGGGCATTTTTTAATGCCATTTATATTTTAAAACATTTTCTGAGCCTTTTTGTTTTATTAGGGCTTTATAATATTTCATATCATTCGTTTCATAGTTCATATATTCTAAATCTTTAATAATTCCACTTGCAACGAAATAATCTTTATTCATAATAGACAAATCAAGATTTAATTTCTTAGAGTATAAATATACATCAGGTAACTCTAAAGCGGCGGACAGATACGTAAGAAGTTTAGCTAAACAAGAAGTTAAATCGGTAGAATAGTCAATTCCATTTCCTAAAGTTTCACAAATATCTTTTAATGCACCTTCAAGGTCATTATCATATACTTTCTTTAATATTTCTGGGTAGGTTAAAACAAATTCTATAGAATTTAAATCGTATAAATAAATATTGTGGTGCATTACATCAGCAAGCTTATTAAAAGATTCGGTATCACGTTCGCATATTAGAAAAGCATCTATCATTTTAGAAAAAACATAAGAGTAGAATTTATTTGAAGTAGCATTTTTAAAAGCACGATGAGAGATATTTTTCGAAATGTACTTTATAACTTCTAAAGTAGTTTTATGATTTATAATTCCATATAAAATATCTATTCGTTGACCTAAAGTTAAAGGAGAATCAGTTAATTCATTAGTAAAATCAATTATTAGATTATATGCATTCAAATACACTTCATCTGTTTCAGAAATAGACGAAGCATTATCTTTTCCGGTTGTTATCATTTGATCAACAATTTTAAGTTTAGAATTATAATCAAATAATTGCATTTAAAAATCCCCTTTCGAAAAGTATTTTATAAAAAAAAATATATAAAGTAAAGTCTTGACTTTTTATAAAAAATATTTTTTGTAAAAATAATCCTTAAAGCCATGCCTTGTAAATGTTTTTACAATATGTTAAAATTATTAAGCAAGGAGGACTTACATATGAAAAAAATTATAGGACTATTTTTAGGAATTTTGATTTTGATTACGCCAAGTTTTGCTGAATTTACAGATGTAACTGAGGATTATTGGGGCTATTCGGCTATAAATAGAATGGAAAAAGCGGGTATTTTATCTGGATATTATGACGGCACTTTTAAACCGGGCAACTATATAACTTTAGGAGAGTTTTCGGTAATATTTACAAAGATATTTGAAATCCCTCAAGATAATATTTCAAATTACTTTTTAGATGTGCCTACTGATCACTGGGCAAAGGGGTATATCGAAGCAGTAAGAGAATATATAAATCCGTACTATGATTCTATAGGTGAGGCATTAGGAGTAACAGATTATTCTTACTTAAGAGGCTTGCCTGGAGATATAGAAGTTACAAGAGAAGCTTTTATTTATGCAGTAAGTAAAATATATGGCTATAGTGATGATGCTTACGTAGAAGGAGAAGAGAAGACTCTTTTTGCAGATTATCAAGATATTCTTTACCCTAAAGAGGTAGTAATTGCTTATAAAAATAATATTATTGCCGGAGAAAAATGGATAGATGGAAAAACATATATAAGGCCTAAAAGATGTATTTCTAGAGCAGAAGCATCTGCAATTTTCAATAATTTATTAAAATATGAAAATAGACGTGTTACTAATAAAGGGGAAGAGGCTCAACTTAATCCAGTATTTTCTAATATAATTAAAATTTTAAAAACAGAAGGCGTTACACCATTAAAAAATCATGTATATGATACTCAAGGAGTGTTAAATAATAGTAACTTTGTATTTAATCAAATAGAAGAAGCAGAATTAAATGAATTTTGTAAATCGATTTTTGAGAACTTTGAATATGAAATAGTAGATAGAGGATTTTACAGTTTTAATAGAGGTTATATAAAGGTAAAAACAAAAGGATATGATTTATTAAGCAATATCGAGGATATAACAGCTATTACAAGTGAGAGAATTCAAGAAATAAAAAGCCAAATTGCAAATCGTGAGATTATAGTAACAGAAAAAGAAGAAACAATTAATTTTGCTAAGCAATCAGGAGAATGGAAGTTGATAATTAAGTGAGAAAATTAGCTCTTTATTTGCATATACCATTTTGTAAGCAAAAGTGTAAATATTGCGATTTTACTTCTTTTTGTATAAATGGCGAAACAAAGATAGAAAAATATGTAGAAGCAATTTGCGAGCAAGTAAAATATTATGCTCAAAAATCTAAAGATTTTGAAGTTACATCAATCTATTTTGGCGGTGGAACGCCATCATTTATCGATGTTAGATATATAAAAGAAATCTTAAGAGTAATAAGTGAAAATTATAGTATTATAGAAAATCCTGAAATAACTTTAGAAGCTAATCCTGGCACAGTAGATTTTAAAAAGTTAAAAAAATATAAAGAGCTTAATATTAATAGAATAAGTTTTGGAGTTCAAACTTTAAATGATGAGTTATTAAAAGAAATTGGAAGAATCCATACTGCAAAAGAAGCTATTGAGACTTTTAATTTGGCTAGAGATGCGGGATTTAATAATATAAGTTTAGATATAATTTTTGGTTTGCCAAATCAAACTTTAAAAGATATAGAAGATACTTTAGATGAATTTATAAAGCTTTCACCTGAACATATTTCTACATATTCATTAAAGATAGAAGAAAATACTGTGTTTGGAAGACTTTATAAAGAACATAAACTAAAATTACCAAGTGAAGAACTTGAAAGAGAAATGTACTATACAATAAAAGAAAAATTAAAAAAAGCAGGATATATTCAATACGAGATTTCTAATTTCGCTAAAGCTGGCTACTATTCAAGACATAATACATCTTATTGGGAAAGACAAGATTATTTAGGCTTTGGAGTTTCAGCGGCATCTTGTTTTAATGAAGTAAGATTTACAAACACAGAAGATTTTGAATCTTATATAGGTAATCCTATAAATAATTTCTCTGAAAATGAGATGTTAACTAAAGATATGATAGATTCTGAAAAAATTATATTAGGGCTTAGAATGTTAAAGGGTGTAGATGAAGATTTATTTTTTAAAGATGAATGGAAGGAAGCACTTCAAAAGCTTATAAATAAAGGATTATTAAAGAGAGAAGGAGAAAATATTTCTCTTACTGATAAAGGACTAGATTTAGCTAATCAAGTTTTTGTAGAATTTATATAAATATTAAAAAATAATAATCAATTTATATGAGAATAACAACACTTTTTACTAATTGATAATTTGACATTTTGCCGTTATAGTTATATACTACAAGCGAGTAAATGGGAGGAAATATGATGCAAGAAAATAAACGTGTTTCAAATGCACTCATGTTAAAAGATTGGATTTATCTTACTATAATTTTTATATTACTTTTTGTTATAAGTTCTATGAATAATATTTTTATTATTCCATCGATAGGACTTTGGTTTGGTATGCTTTTTTATTCACTTAGGATAAATGGAAAGCGAAGAGAAGAAATAGAAGGCTATATAGAAAATTTAACTTTTAATATGGATTCCGTTACTAAAGATACGTTACTTAACTTCCCGTTACCTATGGTTACGTTAGAATTAAATGGCATGATAATTTGGAATAATATCTTATTCCAAGAAGTAGTAGGGGAAAGAGACGTAGTAGAAAGATATATTTATGACTTCTCAGAAGATTTAAAGCCTGAAAATTTAATAAAAAATGGTAAGATCCTTCCAACACAAGTAAAAATAAAAGATAAAACATATAATGTTTTAGGGAATTTAGTAAGAACAAATGAAAAAGATTCTAAAGAACATTATACTTTGTCTTTATATTTTATTGATATAACTGATTATAATTTGCTTCTACAAAAACACTTTGAAGAAGAACCAGATATAGGAGTTATAGTTATAGATAATTATGATGAACTTATGCAAAGTATAGACGAGAGCGGAAGATCTCAACTTTTGGCTGAAATAGATAAAAATATAAAACAATGGTTTGCATTTGCAAATGGGGTTACTAGAAAGTATGAGAGAGACAAGTATATTATATTCTTTGAATCTAAATACTTAAAAGATATGGAAGAAAAGAAGTTTGATATCCTAGACACTATAAAAGAAATAGATATGGGAAACAAGCTTCAAGTTACTCTTAGTATTGGAATAGCTTCTCGTATGCCCGACTTCTCTAGTGGTATTAATGAAGCTATAGACTCTATAGAACTTGCTCAAGGACGTGGCGGAGATCAAGTTGTTATAAATGAAAACGGAGAATATAGTTTCTTCGGAGGAAGAAGTAAAGAGATAGAAAAACGTACTAGAGTAAAAGCTAGGGTTATGGCTACTGCTCTTGAAAGGTTAATAGATCAATGTGAAAATGTTATGATAATGGGGCATGCAAATCCTGATGCTGACTCCCTTGGCGCAGCTCTCGGGGTTTATCGTGTTGCTCAATGTTTAAATAAACCGGCTAATATTGTTTTAGACGAAGAATATACCAATGTAAAAGAATTGGTTGAGATGGTTAGAAATTCTGGACAATATGAAGGTGTTTTTGTAAATAAGAGAGAAGCTTTAGATATTACAAAACAAGAGACGTTATTAATAATAGTAGATACACATAGAGCTTCAATTACAACTTGCCCAGAAATATTGGACAAGACCAGTAAAATTGTTGTTATAGACCATCACAGAAAAGTAACTGATTTTATCAGTGAAGCGTTTTTGATGTACCATGAAATATATGCATCATCGGCTTGTGAATTAGTTACAGAGTTACTTCAATATATGGACAAGAAAGTTACAATTCGCCAATTAGAGGCTGAAGCTTTGTATGCTGGAATAATTGTAGATACTAAAAACTTTACTTTAAAAACCGGTATAAGAACATTTGAAGCAGCTGCATTTTTAAAGAAATATGGGGTAGATACAGTTGTTGTTAAGCAATTATTCCAAAACGATTTAGAAACTTATGTAGATAAGGCGGAAATTGTTAAAAAGGCTGAAATTTATAAGGATGAAATTGCTATTTCTTCATGTGATAAAGAACTGCTTAATACAAGCATAATAGTTGCGCAAGCAGCTGATGAATTACTTAATATAAAAGGAATAAAGGCATCGTTTGTACTATCTCCGAATGACCAAAAGATAGTTATTAGTGGAAGATCATTAGGAGATATAAATGTTCAAATGATTTTAGAAAAACTTGGCGGTGGAGGTAGTATGACCATTGCCGGGGCACAGGTGCCAGATTCAACTTTAGAGGAAACAATAGAAAAATTAAAAGCAGCAATAGATGAGTACCAAGAAAATATTGCAAAAGGTTAAAATTAGGCGGTGGTATTATGAAAGTTATTTTATTAAAAGATGTAAAAGCTTTGGGAAAAAAAGATACCGTTGTTGAGGTAAGTGAAGGGTATGCTAAAAATTTCTTACTCAAAGGAAAACTTGCAGTTGAAGCTAATACTAAAAATATGAATATTCTAAAGACTCAAGAAGGCTCTAGAATGTTTAGAAAAGAGAGAGATTTTGAAGAGGCAAAAAAATTAGCTGAAAAAATGAAAGATATGATTTTGCATTTTAAAGTTAAAGCTGGAGAAGGTGGAAAGCTGTTTGGATCTGTTACAGCAAAAGACATAAGTGATAAATTATTATCTGAATATAAAATAGAAACAGATAAGAAAAAAGTTTATTTAGATGATGCAATCAAATCTGCAGGAATAACTACAGTAGACATAAAACTATTTGAAGGTGTTATAGCAAAAATAAAAGTTGAAATTACTGCTGAATAAATTATAGCTTAGGAGGTAGAATATGCCAGCTAAAGACAATTCTAACTTAATTAGAGTATTACCTAATGATGTTGAAGCTGAACAGGCTGTACTCGGTTGTATGATAATAGATAAAGATGCTATTGCAGCTGTTTTAGAGATAATAAGACCTGACGATTTTTATCGTGAAGATAATCGTGAGGTTTTTTCTGCTATAGTTGACTTATTTGAAAATTCAAAACCAATTGACGTAGTAAGTATAAAAGAACAATTAAGATTAAGAGGGAGTCTTGAGGCAGTAGGCGGTATTTCTTTTATTGCTGAGTTATCTACTAAAGTCCCTACAGCTGCTAATGTTGAGTATTATGCAAAAGTAGTAGAAGAAAAGTCTATCTTGAGGAAGCTAATTCATTCTTCAAACGATATTTCAAATATGAGTTATGCTGCGACAGAAGATGTACAAGATATAGTAGATTCAGCTGAAAAGAAAATCTTTGATATTGTAGAAAAGAGAAATGTTAAGGGATTCTCACCAATAAAAAATATATTGGTAGATAATATGGAAAGATTAGAAGAATTATATAATAAAAAAGGCTATATAACTGGCTTGTCTTATGGGTTCCATGATTTAGATATGAAAACTGCTGGACTTCATAATTCAGATTTGGTTTTAGTTGCTGCTCGTCCTGCAATGGGAAAAACAGCATTTGCGTTAAATATAGCTCAAAATGTTGCTAAGCATAATAAAGTACCAGTAGCAATATTTAGCTTAGAGATGTCAAAAGAGCAAGTCGTTAATAGAATTCTTTCTTGTGAAGGTATGATAGATGCTCAAAAAATGAGAACTGGAAAACTTGAGGAAGATGACTGGGGAAAACTAGCTCAAACCATGAGTGCATTATCTGATGCACCAATTTATATAGACGATACTCCTGGTCAAACTGTTATGGATATTAGAGCAAAGTGTAGAAGATTAAAACTTGAAAAGGGGCTAGGACTAGTTGTTATCGACTATCTCCAATTAATGCAGGGAGCATCAAGACGTAGAAGTGAGAATAGGCAACAAGAAATATCTGATATAAGTAGAGCTTTGAAAATTATGGCTAAAGAACTTGATGTACCGGTTATAACTCTATCTCAATTAAGCCGTGCGCCTGATGGAAGACCAGATCATAGACCGGTTTTAAGTGATTTAAGAGAATCTGGTGCTATAGAGCAAGATGCAGATATAGTTATGTTCTTGTACAGGGATGATTATTATAATCAAGAAACAGAAAAGAAAAATATTACAGAAGTAATTATTTCAAAACACAGAAGTGGTAGCACTGGTACTATTGAATTAGTATGGATGGGGCAATTCACGAAGTTTGCAAATATGTTTAGAGAGGAAGGACAAAGTTAATATAGAATGAGTTTAATAGAAAAAATTGAAGCAACTGGATTAATTAAGCGTAACGATAAAATTGTTATTGGCGTTTCAGGTGGACCAGATTCTGTCTGCCTTTTTGACGTACTTGCAAAATTGCGTGATAAGCTTAATCTTAAACTTTTTGTTGTGCATATAAACCATTCTATTAGAAAAGAAGCAGATATTGAACAAGAATATGTAAAAGACCTTTGTAAGAAATATAATGTTCAATTTTTTTATAAAAAATTAGATGTAAAAAAAATAGCAGAGAGTGAAAAGAAATCACTTGAAGAAGTGGCGAGAAATATACGGTATAATGAGTTTTACAAGGTTAAAGATAGTGTAAATGCAAATAAAATTGCAGTCGCACACAATGCTAATGATAATATTGAAACCATGCTTATGAATTTAACTAGAGGAGCTGGTTTAGTTGGACTTTGTGGTATACCAAGAGAAAATGGAGATATTATAAGGCCACTATTAGACGTTACACGAGATGAGATACTAAAATACATTGAATCTAATGAATTAAAAGTTTTCTTTGATAAAACGAACTATGAAAGTGATTATACAAGGAACAAAATTAGAAACATTATAATTCCAGAGTTTTTAAAGATAAATCCTAGTTTTATAGAGACATCAACAAGATGTTTAAATGTTTTGGAAGGTCAAAAAAACATATTATTAGAGGTAATTGAAGAGAAATATAAGGAAGTTAGGGTAGATAAAGGTGTTTTAAATAAAACTAAGTTTTTAAAAATGTCATATGAGATTCAGTTAGAAGTTTTGAGAAAAGCAATAGATGAATATAATGGTAATCTAGTAGATATTAGCTTTAGTAATCTATGTAATGCAATAAGTATTATTTCTTCAGCTCAAAGTGGTAAGAGCGTAGAAATTTTTCCAGATTTGATGATAGAAATAAGCTATGATTTGTTAAAATTTTGTAGAGAGAAAAAGGATGAACAGGAGTTTTGCTACGAGATTAATTTAAATGGGGAAACGTATATTCCTGAATTAAATAAGAAAATTACTTCAAAAATTGTTAGCGTGGACAAAGTCCCTAGTAAGTATGAAGATAAAAATAAATGCTTTTTTGATATTGAAAAAACTGGTAGAAAAGTATATGTTAGAAATAAAAGAGAAGGCGATTTTATAGCTCTTAGTGGAATGCAAGGAAAAAAGACACTTAAAAAGTTCTTCTCTGATTTAAAAATAGGAGTAGATGAAAGAAATAAAGTGCCAATAGTGGCTACAGATGCTGAAGTTGTATGGATAGTAGGTTATAGAACTTCAAAAAAATTTTTGAAAGATAAGGCTACAAAGGAGGTTATAATTTTAGAATATGGAGAAAATATATAATGATATAGAGAAGATATTGGTTTCAAAGGAAGAGATAAAAAAAAGAGTTAAGGAATTGGGAGAGCAAATTACCCAAGATTTAGAAGGTGAAGATGTAATTGTTATTGGAATATTAAAGGGATGTGCGTTGTTTTTCTCGGATCTTATAAGAGAGATTGACTTAAAGGTTGATGTAGATTTTATGATTTGTTCAAGTTACGCCAATGATACTAAAAGCTCTGGAAATGTAAAGATCATAAAAGATACTAATATTGACGTAAAAAATAAAGTGGTTTTAATTGTTGAAGATATAATTGATTCTGGAAGAACTATGTATAATTTAAAAGAAATATTTAAAGTAAGAAAATGTAAGGCTTTTAAAGTTTGTACTCTATTAAATAAACAGGAAAGAAGAGAAGCAGACATAGAAGCAGATTATATTGGATTTGAAGTACCAAATGAATTTGTAGTAGGATATGGATTGGATTATGCTGGCAAATATAGAAATTTGCCGGAAGTAGGGGTATTAAAGCCGGAAATATATTCATAATAATTATTTAGGTATATGGTTTAAATTTATTAATTGGAGGTAATTTTTTTGAAAAAGAAGAAAAGATTTGATTGGGTCACACTGTTTATAGTTTTAGGTATATGCATATGCTTTGGTTCTGTATTATTTCCTAATAACGTAGAACAAATAAAAACAATGACATATTCTGAATTAATGCAAAATATTCAAGACGGAAATGTTAAGTCTATAGTAGATAATCAAGGAAGTTCTGCGGAAATTGAGTTAAAGGATGGAAGTAAATATTTATGCGACTTGCCTGCATCTAATATGATAGCTGCAACATATAGTGAGCTCCTAGAGAGTGGTAAAGGTTTTAAATATAAATATGTTCCTTTGGCGGAAACACCTTGGTGGGTAGAATTCTTGCCTACTATAGTATTAGTAGTTTTATTTATACTTCTTTGGGTATTTGTTTTTCAACCTACTGTTGGAGGAAATAGTAAAGCATTTTCATTTGGAAAAAGTAGAGCTAAGTTAAATGGTCAAGGTAAAGATAAGGTTACTTTTAATGATGTAGCGGGTGTAGATGAGGAAAAAGAAGAGTTACAAGAAATTGTTGAGTTCTTGAAGTCACCTAAGAAATTTACAGATATGGGCGCAAGAATTCCTAAGGGAGTTTTGCTTGTAGGACCTCCAGGAACCGGTAAGACTTTACTTGCGAAGGCTGTTGCAGGTGAAGCAGGAGTGCCATTTTTTAGCATAAGCGGTTCAGATTTTGTTGAAATGTTTGTTGGTGTTGGTGCATCAAGAGTAAGAGACTTGTTTGAAGAAGCTAAGAAAAAAGCACCTTGTATAGTATTTATAGATGAAATAGATGCTGTTGGACGTCAAAGAGGTGCCGGCGTTGGTGGTGGACATGACGAAAGAGAGCAAACATTAAATCAGTTATTGGTCGAAATGGACGGATTCGGGGATAATGCTGGAGTTATAATACTTGCTGCAACAAACAGACCAGACGTATTAGATCCTGCGTTACTTCGCCCAGGAAGATTTGATAGACAGGTTGTTGTTGGAATACCAGATATGGCTGGACGTGAAGCAATATTAAAAGTTCATGCAAGAAAGAAACCGCTCGGAGAAGATGTTGATTTGGCTACTTTAGCTAAAAATACGTCTGGATTTAGTGGCGCAGATTTAGAGAATATGCTAAATGAAGCAGCATTACTTGCTGCTCGTAGAGATAAAACACATATAGGAATGGCAGAAGTTGAGGATGCCATTGTAAAGGTTATAGTTGGAACAGAAAAGAAGAGTAAAGTTATTACTGAAAAAGAAAAGAAGCTTACTGCTTACCACGAAGCTGGGCATGCTGTTGTAAGTAAGTTTTTACCTACCCAAGATCCAGTTCACCAGGTATCTATTGTGCCTCGTGGTAGAGCTGGGGGTTATACTATGTATAGACCTCTAGAAGATAAATCATACAAGTCAAAAACCGAAATGGAAGAAAGCATAGTATCATTACTTGGCGGTAG
>JAEEXS010000072.1 GCA_016287855.1 Clostridia bacterium | reverse complement strand
CGAAAGCAGAGTCTAAGCCAACAGATATAGCTTTAAAAGCAGGTACTATTTCTAGTTCTGCACTTGTAAAGTCTCTTTCTTTCATTCCATATTTTTTATTTAATATATCTAAAATATTAAGTTTTACTTTTTCTTTTATTTTTTCATCTTCATAAGGTATTCCACCAAAAAGAACGTTTAATTCTTCACCAGTTATAGCTTCTCTTAGTGGCTTAGATGCTTGATCTTTAGCTAAATGAGGTAATAAATCTGTTACACAAAATACAGGTTCATCGTCTTGTTCACCTATACTTACACTTAGTTTCGTACCATCGGCACGAACAACCACTCCGTGGATAGCAAGAGGGATTGTTGTCCATTGGTATTTCTTTATTCCTCCATAATAATGAGTTTTTAATAATTCCATTCCATCAGCTTCATATAATGGATTTGGTTTCAAATCAAGTCTAGGAGAATCGATATGAGCACCAACTGCGTTTACTCCTTCAACTATTGGGCTTTTGCCTATAATTGCTAAGAATAAACTTTTATCTCTATTTGAATAATAAACTCTATCTCCTTCTTTTAGTTTTTTATACGTAGAAATAGGTCTAAATCCAGCTTCCTTAGCTATCTTTATAGCTTGCTCTACAGCTAATCTTTCAGTTTTACTTTCATTTAAGAAATTAATATACCCATCCGAAAACTCTTGTATTTTTTTTAAAGTTTTCTTTTCAGCAGTTTCCCATATAGTCTTTCTTTGGAAAACCAATTCCTCGCTGCGCAATTGCCCAGCAGTTTTTTCAGCATCTTTTTTAGTAGTTGCCATCTCTATTCCTCCTTTGTATTATTTAAATAAACATACAAGTTCATATTTTAAAGTAATCTTATTTTACAATAAGATTCTATCAAAATATAATTTAAAATACAAATATTTTTTCTTAAATTTTCCAACATTTTTCTTACACTATTTTTCCAATATAAACTTGTTAATATACTATTTAAATGATAAACTTCTTTCGTTAGGAGTGATGCAATTTGAAAAAAATATTAAATTTTTTAGTTACAAATCAAATAACTTATTCTATTGGGATGATACTCGTATATATCTTTTATGGGGCTGTATTTGGAATAAGTTTAGTTCCTTCTATGTTTTTAGTTTATAAAATATTTAGTTTATTAGATTTTTCCCTTTGGTGGAGTTTTCTTATATTTGGAATAACTATAGGTGCAAGTCTATATTTGTTCTTTATTGTCGCATTAATTGTTTTTGGTATATTTGAAAAACTTTTGGTTTTAGGTTTTAAGCCTGGAAAATACTCTACTTCCTCTTTCCTATTCCTTCGTTGGTTAATATATTCAGGACTACATATTTTGCTTATAAATACTGTTTTGCCTTTTATGGCTGGTTCAAGTTTTGCAAAAATATTCTATAGAATACTTGGTGCAAAAATCGGTAAGAACACTTTCATAAATACAAGAGGCTTACATGATGCATATTTATTAGAAATTGGCGAAAATGTTGTTATTGGAAATGAAACAGACATTTCTTGTCATATTTTTGAAGGAAATCATTTAATTCTTGGTAAAATTAAAATTGGAGATAATACTTTGATTGGGACTCATTGTTATATCATGCCAGACGTTACTATTGGAAGTAAGTGTAATATTGGACTTTACTCCTATGTTAGAAAGAAAAGAAATATTGAAGATGGCACTATGCTTATGGCTATTCCGGGGCTAAATGCAAGAAAAGTTGCTGAAATGATAAAAGAAGAAAAATAATTTATTTTTAGCACAGGGTTTACATTTTATGTTAACTATGATATAATAATATTTGCTTTCACAAAAAAATTTATAATAGGCAAAAATTTTTGAACTATGGAGGTAAATATGACAGCCGGAATGGAAAACCCTATCCCGAATAAGTTTTCACGGGACTACTGGGTTTCAGCGGAAGCTATAATTCCGCCGAATGATTACAAAGAAGCCTGGACAAATGTCAAAATTAATTTCTCAGTAAAAAAGAATGGAAAAATAGTCGTATCCAACGTATACAAAGACAAAATTGAGGCCGAATCAGAAGAATTAAAAATCCGCGCATATATGTTACTCCATCTAATAGCTGCTGTATATGAAAAAATCGGCTGGCCAGATGAAGAACCAACTAAGGTTCGTTTTCTAAAGAGTGACAGCGGGAGACCCCTATTGGACGTAGAAAATTCTCATTCAAGGGTTCAATTTTCCTTAATGAAATGGGTGACCCCGGATTGGCTAGAGTTGCCAAAAGTAACCGCAATGGCGAAATATTTGGCAAAAATGGAGGAACTAGACCCAGTTGCTTATACCCTTTTTGTTAAAAATCGAAACTACATGCTCCCCGAATCCTGCCGGGTAAAGTGGGAAATTAATATTTTTTGAAATATTTAGGAGGGAAACCGTATGGTTTCCCTCCCCTTTTTTACTTTGCCTCATTTATTTATCAAATGCAATATTTACTGCATAAAAATTCTTTGAATCAAGCTTATCTATAGTCTTTCTTAAACTTTCCCCAAATCTTTGATAGTGTGCTACCTCTCTTGCTCTTAAAAATTTAATTGGTTCTCTAATATCTGGGTCATCAACAAGTCGTAAAATATTGTCATACGTAGTTCTTGCTTTTTGTTCTGCAGCCATATCTTCATTTAAATCTGTAATAGGATCTCCTTTTGATTGGAAATATGCAGATGTAAAAGGTACTCCGGTTGCATCAGATGGCCATATTCCAACAGTATGATTTATAAAGTAATCTGAAAAACCTGCTTTCTTTATTTGTTCTGGTGTCATATCTCGTGTTAATTGTTGAATTATTGCACTATTTATTTCAAGATGTGCTAATTCCTCAGTTCCTATATCTGTTAATATGCCTTTTAATTCCTTAAGTGGCATAGCATATCTTTGAGATAAATACCTTTGAGATGCTGCAAGTTCCCCATCAGGTCCTCCTAGTTGGGCCATAATTAATTTTGCAGTAGCAGGGTCGGTTCTTTTTATCTTAACAGGGAATTGTAATTTCTTTTCATATACCCACATTATACATTCGCCTCCATTTCCCAAGGCCATGGATCATTTATCCAAGTCCAACCTCTCGTAACATCAGTATCTTCAGCGGTAAGAGGTCCGTATTTTTCTTCATATTCATTAACTAAAGCTTTCCATATTCTTTGATATTTTCCAAAAGTTTCAAGTGCCATTTTATCTTGAGGATGGGTGTCTAAAAATAACTTTATATCTTGCATTGCAAAACATACAGTTTGAATTTTCTTTAATAACATTTTTGCTTCGTTATTCTCCACGACCATCCCTCCTATCTCCTAAAAAAGGTAAGTCGAGTTCACAAAACATAGTTCCGCGACTAAAGCCAACATCGGCTTCATATATATTTCTCCACTTTTGCATAGGTACATATGCCATAGCAATTGGTAAATCATCTAATTGTTCATTGCCATTTATCACAAAAAAATCCCCTTTCGTTCATAGTAAGTGATTAGGTAAATCACATTACATACTATGAAGACAAGGGGATTTATGTGAAGATTTTTATCTTACTAATCCAATTTTATCTTTCATTATCTCATATTTTTTCTTGAATGCTTCTCGCATTTTAGCAGCACCGCTATCTAAAATTTCCGTTAAGTATTGGCTATCTTTAACTTCATTATATCTTTCTTGAATTCCTTCTAATTCTTTTACTACGACGTCTGCAACTTTAGACTTAAAAGTACCATAATTGCAACCTTCAAATTCTTTTTCTATATCACTAATATTTAGCCCAGTTAAGCTAGAATAAATATTTATGAGATTTGAAATACCTGGTTTATTTTCTGGGTCAAATTTAATCGACATTTCACTGTCTGTAGTTGCAGACATAATCTTTTTTCTAGTAACATTTACATCATCGAGTATTAATATAACACCCTTTTTATTTTCAGCAGATTTACTCATTTTTACAGTAGGGTTTTGCAAATCCATAATTTTTGTACCAGCTTTTTTAATTAGTGGTTCAGGAATAACAAAAGTTTCACCATACTTATTATTAAATCTTATTGCTATATCACGGGCTAATTCAACATGTTGTTTTTGGTCTACTCCAACAGGCACAAAATTCGCATCTGCACCGATAATATCTGCTGTCATAAGTATTGGATATGTAAGTAGTCCAGAGGTGAAATTAGCATGTTTTGCACTTTTATCTTTAAATTGTGTCATTCTACTAAGTTCGCCATAGTAGGAATTACATTCAAGTAACCAAGATACACAAGGAACATATTCAATATCTGATTGAACATACATAGTATTCTTTTTAGGGTCAATTCCACAAGCAATATATATAGCAACTAAGCTTCGTATGTTTTTTCTAAGTTCTTCTGGATCTTGAGCTATAGTAATAGAATGAAGGTCAGCAACAAACATATATGAATCATATTGTTCTTGGTATTCTTTCATTTGTTGAATAGCCCCTATATAATTTCCTAGAGTTATTACTCCAGTAGGTTGTAAACCTGTTAAAACTCTTTTCATATATTTTCCTCCTACTTTTAAAACAAATTATATATTATATTATCACATATTTATAAAAAAAGATATAAAAAATCTCATTTTTACCTTAAATTGACTTTTATTATTTACTATGGTACACTCATTTTGTTGATATTATTATAGATAGGAGTTGTTAAATTTGAATAATGACCTTATAAGTATTGTAGTTCCATGTTTTAATGAGGAACAAGCTATTCCCCTTTTTATGGAGGAAATTCAAAAGGTAACTTCTGAAATGGAAAATGAGTCTAGCGTTTCTTTTGAATATATCTTTATTGATGATGGCTCTCATGACAATACTCCTAACATACTAAAAGATTTTTCTCAAAAACTAGATAATTTTCGCTATGTAATATTTTCAAGGAATTTCGGAAAAGAGGCTGGGTTACTTGCTGGATTATCCTCTTCTAAAGGTAATTATGTAGTAGTTATGGATGTAGATTTGCAAGATCCACCGTATTTATTAAAGGAAATGTATTCTACTATAAAGACCGGGGAATTTGATTGTGTTGCTACAAGACGAACAGACAGAAAAGGCGAACCACTTATTCGCTCATTTTTAGCAAGAAGATTTTATAAATTAATAAATAAAATTTCTGATGCAAATATTGTAGATGGAGCTCGTGATTATAGATTAATGACTAGAAATATGGTAGATGCAATTTTGTCCGTTAGTGAATATAACCGTTTCTCCAAAGGTATTTTTGGTTGGGTAGGTTTTAATACTAAATGGTTAGAATACCAAAATACTAATAGAGTCGCTGGAGAAACAAAATGGTCACTTAGGAAATTGTTCTTGTATTCTTTAGATGGAATTGTTGCTTTTTCTACTGCACCACTCGCTATTTCTTCAGTAATGGGTTTAACATTTTGTTTTATTTCTTTATTGATGATTATATTTATTATTGCAAAAACTCTTATTTGGGGAGACCCTGTTGCCGGATATCCTTCACTTGTTTGTATAATTTTCCTTATTGCTGGTATTCAACTATTTTGTATGGGAATCCAAGGGCAATATTTGGCAAAAACATATCTAGAAACTAAAAAACGACCTATATATATTGTAAAAGATACAAACACAACAAAAAATTAGAAACAAAAATGAGGGCTAATTAATTAGCTCTCATTTTTATGTATTTCCCTAACTTAATTAGTCCTCGTTTAAGAGGTTTAAGAGTTCGTCTATTTTTCTACTAATCTCCATAATCTCTTCATTAGGTGTACGCCCATCGTTTTCTTTAGTTTTTTCGTTAAGTTTTTTCCTAAGGATTTCGATTTCTTCTCTTATTTGGTCTTTCGATTTCATGCTATCCCCTCCTTATTAATTGATATTTTACCACAGAGTGAACTTTTTTACAATATATTATTTATAGTAAAATTATTATCCAACTCTATATTTTTAATATACTCCTTCAAAGCTGCAAAATTTGTCGAAAGGTTGTCACTATTCAAAAAATTTTTCAATTTACTCTCAATTTCTACTAAACTTTCTGAAACTTTATTTACTTTCTGATGATTTAGCATGATTTCTAAAATTTTTTCATCTTTTCTCCATTTTTCTATAATTCGCTCGATACCTTCAATAGAGCTATCTATATTTCCTAATGCTATATCTTCTTCTATTAGAATTACTTCATCTATCATGTCTTTAGACACACGTTTAAAATAGTAATTTTCTCCTATTCCTAGCCCTATAATAATAATAAAACCTATTATTATACCGTATGGTGTAAAATCTTTCATTCTCTCTTACCCCTCTAACTCTTTTTTCTGGATGTAATACTCACCCTTAGCATCAATGTTGGCAAAAAATACATCTTCTACATCTAACTCATCTTCTTTTAGTCTTTTTTCCACATCTTGTATAGTAAGTTTTGCATCTTCTAAGTTCTCTTTTACTATTTTGCCATCTAAAATAATATTTATAGGGAGTCCTTCGTATTCCGTATTTACAAGCATTTGCTCTGCCGCTACTGGTCGTTTTGGTGCTTTTAATATTACACTTAATTGCCCACTTGTCTCTAATATTGCATACTCTACATCATCAATTTTTGTTACTCCATTCATTCTTAATTGCTCTAATAATTCAGTTATATTGTACTTTTGCTTTGTCATATTCTTTTGCATCATTTTGCCGTTTTCAATTATAATTGTATATTTACCAGATATAAAATCCTGAAACCATTGGCTTTTAGTGGTTAGGTACGAAAGAGTTACTTGGGCTAAAGTAATAGTTAATACCGGCATAACTCCGTCTAATAATGGAATTGCATTGTCTTCCATTGGTAAAGTTACCAACTCAGAAATTATAAGAGTTATTGCAAGTTCATATGGTTGTAATTGCCCTATTTCTCTTTTCCCCATAATTCTCATTACCAAAATAACTAATAAGTATAAAACAAAAACCCTAAAAATCGATATAAGCATACTTTACTCTCCTAATATTTTTACTATCACTTTTTCCAATATTTTAAATTTAATACGATATTTGAAAAAATTTGAATAAAAAAATAATATTCGTAAAGAATAACAACAAACACAAAATAAGGAGGGTTATCATGGATAATCAACAAAAAACAAATAGTACTAGTGTTTCAAGCGATTGGAATGTCGCTGGAATAGTTATTCGTTTAATTGCTTCTGCAGTGGTTTTAGCAATTACTGCATTTTTAACCCCAGGCTTTTCAATATCTGGTATAGGTGCATTAATAGTAGCTGCAATAGTATTAACTATAATGGACTACCTATTTGTAAAATTACTTGGGATAGAAGCTTCCCCTTTTGGTCGTGGTGTTGTGGGTTTCGTATCTGCGGCACTAATACTATATTTAACTCAATTCTTTGTTACAGGATATAGTATAACTGTCCTATCTGCAATAATTGGTGCTATAGTATATGGAATTGTAACTTACCTTATTCCCGGTAATGAATCTATGTAACAAAAAAAGATGGCTAAGCCATCTTTTTTTATTAGTCATTATTAACTTCAATTTTTTCTTTAACCTTAGTAGCCTTACCAACTCTATCTCTTAAATAATAAAGTTTAGCACGTCTAACTTTACCGGTTCTAGATACTTCGATTTTGTCAATCTTAGGAGAGTTAACAGGGAATACTCTTTCAACTCCAACGCCATAAGAAATTCTTCTTACTGTAAATGTTTCAGAGATACCTGCTCCTCTTTTCTTGATAATAGTTCCTTCAAACATCTGAACTCTTTCTCTTGTTCCTTCACGAACTTTGAAATATACTTTTACTGTATCACCTATTTTTAATTCAGGTAAGTCAGTTCTAATTTGAGCTTCAGTAATATCTTTAATAATATCCATTAATTTTCACCCCTTTTATTAAGTAATTCTGGTCTCTTTTTTAATGTGCGCTTATATGATTCTTCTTCGCGCCATTTTTTTATATTTGCATGATGCCCTGAAAGTAAAACTTCCGGCACCTTTCTTCCCATAAATTCTTCCGGTCTTGTATATTGAGGATATTCTAAAAGGCCATCTGAAAAAGACTCTTCTTTAGTAGAATCCTCTGCTAAAACACCCGGTATTAATCTTGAGACTGTGTCAATAACTACCATTGCAGGTAATTCTCCTCCAGTTAAGACGTAATCTCCTATTGAAATTTCATCAGTTACTATCTCTTCTAGTATTCTTTCGTCTATACCTTCGTAGTGGCCACAAAGTAGTATCAATCTATCATTTAATGCTAAATCTTTAGCAATACCTTGAGTAAACTGTTTTCCTTGTGGTGATAAATATATTACAGGAATTGTAGTATCTTCTTTAGCTACGCTTTTATACGCATCGTATATTGGTTGAGCTTGCATAACCATACCAGCTCCTCCGCCATACGGATAATCATCAACTCTATTGTGCTTATCTTGGGTAAAATCTCTAATATTAACAAGGTTAATTTCAACTAACCCCTCATCGATAGCACGACCAATTATGCTTTCGTTAATTATATTATTAAACATATTTGGAAATAAAGTTAATACATCAAATCTTATTTTCTTCAAAACTACTCCTCCGGTTAATCTAAAAGTCCATTTGGTAAAACGATATTCATTATTCCGTTATCTAAATCTACTTCTTTTACTACTCCGTCTAAGACAGGTATACAAAGAGGTTTATTTTTATATTCAACAACGTAAACATCATTACTACCAGTATTAAATACTTCATTTATGATTCCAAGCTCACCTATTTTTTCATCAATAACCTTTAGCCCTACTAAATCACAAATATAGTAACTTCCTTCGGGTAATGGTTTTAAATCTTCTCTAGGTAATTCTAAAAATTTTCCTTTTAATTTTTCAGCAATATCGATATCGTCTATACCTTTTAATTTTATCAAGACAAAATTCTTATGAAATCTCGCATTTTCAACTTCATATTTTTTATCTTCAACAAAATAA